>CAYOHQ010000001.1:0-58026 GCA_964403805.1 uncultured Thioalkalispiraceae bacterium
AACTGTATCAAAACGATGGAATTAATCGTTTAATTTAAGAATTAAAGTAATAGAAAATTCAGATTAAAACAGAATTTTCAGTGTAAAAAATTAGTAAGTTAACTGGAGAGATCCAAATGAGAAGTTTTAAATTCAACATTAATAATATTTTTATCAGCACTTTACTAAGTTTTGGTTTACTGCAACCGGTTAGTGCTGCAACGCTGAGCATCCCGGATTCACCTCTCACAGTAACAACATTTACTAACCCGAATATAATGTTTTTATTAGACGATTCAGGCAGTATGAATAATGTAATTTGGGACGCAGGATTTAATCCAAGTACTGTTTATACTGACTGGAGTTCAAGTTGGAGCGCAACTTCAGGAAATGTTCGATTATCGACTGTCGATCAAGGAAATTGTAATAATGGATACAAAGAAGCAGTTATTGGTGGCAATTCTCGCTGTCTTAAGCTTCCGGATCCCGTTGGAGGTGGTAATACACGGTACTCAGGAAACTATTTAAATTATTTATTTGACACTTATGGTGTTAATGGTGGTAAAGCAAAAAAAGTTGATATCACAGGAACCGTTCCTAACGATTACCGTATGAATGTCGCCAGAGATGTTTCGACAAATGTAATTAATAGTACTTCCAGTATGAATTTTTGTTTACAGTCATTTAATTTTCAACAAGCCGGAAATATAGATGTTGCCTGTACTTCAACTAAGGCAACTGTTACAACGGCAATTAATGCACTAGCTGCAAATAGCTGGACACCACTTGCGGAATCGTATTATGAAGTTACCCGATATTTCCGTGGTCTTGATGCTTATACCAGCCCAATTACCGAACGTTGCCAAAAAAATTATGCCATTGTTGTGACTGATGGTTATCCTACTTTTGATAATAATTTCCCAAATAATGATCCTGATGATCCAACAAGTCTATTACCAAATTGGGATGGCTTAACTCCAGCAACCACTGTTGCTAATTTTAATACCAACACCATTCCTCAATATTCAGATGGTTTCAATCCAACTGGAGTCCAAAGCAATGAAGGTTTCACCTTATTTCTAGATGATATTGCTAAATTTGCTTTTGATACCGATTTACGAAAAGCACCTGCAGTTGACAGCTCGGGGATTAGCTTTGATGCTGCAGATTATCCAAAGCAAAATCTGGTAACATTTACGGTTGGTTTTGCGTTAAACAATCAAATGTTACAAGATGCTGCACTTTATGGCGATGGTACCTATTTTCAAGCCAGTAATTCTGCAGGATTAACCACCGCACTCACTGGAGCACTCACCGACATACAAGGTCGAACCAGTGCATCTGCTGCAGTTGCAGCAAGCTCGGGGTTCGTGAGCAGTAATACTGGCATTTATTTTGGACGATACAATAGTGGTAATGCCAGTGGTCAATTGCTTTACTATAAAATTGATCCTATAACTGGACAATTAATTACAACTGGTCCCGGACCTGTCGGTTCGTTATGGGAAGCTGGTGCCATGCTGCCTGCTACCACTGGACGAAATATTTTTTCACATAATGGTACTAATGCTGTTAATTTTAAATGGACTGCGACTCCATCATCAACGACTTTAACTGCTGCACAATTTACTACACTCGGAGCAACTGCCAATGATGAGCAAAAAGTTTTAAATTATATTCGAGGCGATCAAAGTTGTGAATCTGTATCTGGCGGAACTTGTGCTTTTGGTGCAAAAGACTTACGTGACCGCTTTAGCAGATTAGGTACAATTGTTAACTCACAACCATTATTTGTTGGGCCTCCAGGTAATTTATATCCTGATAAATGGGGTGATGGTAGTGCATCAATCCCAGAAAATTGCAGCGGTTGTGAGTATTCAACTTTTGTTAATAAAGCAACAAATGCTACACGGAAAAACATGGTCTATTTCGGAGCTAATGACGGTATGTTACATGGTGTTGATGCAACCACTGGAATAGAACAATTCGCGTATATTCCTGCTGAAGTTATTCCGAACTTAAGTAATTTTGCATCACCTAATTACACTCATAAATTTTACGTTGATGGTTCAGCAAATGTAATAGATGCATTTATCGGTGGTAATTCAGGTAGTTGGTATAGTGTTTTGGTTGGTAGCTTAAATAAAGGTGGCCAAGGTGTGTTTGCATTGGATGTTACCGATCCGACTAATTTTTCTGATCCTACAAAAGTTGCCTATTGGGAATTCACAGACGAAGTTGATGCTGATTTAGGATATACCTATGGACGACCAGCGATTGTTCGAATGTATAATGGTCAATGGGCTGCGGTGTTTGGTAATGGTTATAATAATTCCGAAGCAGATGGCACGGCTAGTACTACTGGTACTGCATCACTCTTTATCGTATTCCTTGAAGGACCAACCGGCCCTGGTAAAACATGGAAATCAACAGATTACGTTAAGATTGATACAGAACAAGGATCAGTAGGGACACCAAACGGTATTGCATCAGTTACTCCGGTTGATATCGATGGTGATAAAATTGCCGATTACATTTACGGTGGTGACTTATTAGGTAATATGTGGAAATTTGATGTAACCAATTCTAATAGTGGTTTATGGAAAGTTGCCTACAAACAAGGAACGACGCTAAAACCATTATTTGTTGCTCAAGACGAAGCCGGTGTAAGACAAGCTATTACGACCCGTCCTATTGTAGCTAACTCCGGTATTGGTGGCTTTCAGCTTTACTTTGGTACTGGTCGTTATCTGGATGTATCAGATGTTAGCGCAGCAAACGCCACTATTAAAGAACATTTTTATGGTGTTATTGATTTTGACGATGGCTCGACTTATACAACTTTAAACGGGTTTACCAAACAAATTGTTACTGTAGAAAAAAATATTACTTTGACTGATGGTACAGGTAGCTCTGCTACAAACTTTATTCGACACGTTTCAACTAACGGTAACAATAACCCACAAAATTGGTTTTTAGTTTTACCAGATCAAGGTGAACGTCAAACCACCACCGCAGTTAAGCGTGGAAAAAATATTATATTTGTGACAAATACACCTTCGTCTGCTAGTTGTGATTTTGGTGGAACCAGCTGGTTAATGGAGCTTGATACACGCGATGGTAGCGCACCAACATCTTCGGTTTTTGATTTAACTGGCGATGGTATGGTTAATCAATATGATGCTGATGATGATGATAACGACCCAACCACACCAAGTAAAAACCCGGCTGGACGTCGTTACGATGGTAAGTTAAGTAGCCCGACTATTTTGGCTGGTGAGCAAACAGATAAAAAAATCATGACAACTTCGGCAGGGAATGTACAGGTTATGACAGAAAAAAGTCCTGCCGGCGCTAATCGACGTCATTCATGGCGACAATTACGATAAATTTATGTTGGAGAAATTAAAATGAAAAAACTTTTATTAACATTACTATTTATTCTATCGGCATCGAGTTTGTCACTGAATATTTATGCCGCAAAGAGTTTGAAAAGCGGTGGTTCAATCGACCAGGTAAGCTATAATAAATTGGATATAACAGTTGCAAGCGTTCCCTACAAATTATCCAATACTGTAAAAGTTTATGGTTTTGGTGGTAACAAGTTCCTTAATGTTAAAAAATTAACATCGGGTATGTACATAGATTATAAATATTCCACTCGAAAAGGTGTTAGCACAATCTCCGAGATCTGGGTGCAACCTAATTAAATAATCAGGAATTACGATGAGACAAAATTTTCATTCAATAAACAATCAACGTGGTATGACCCTAATCGAGCTAGTTGTCGTTATGGCTATTATTATAATTATTGCGACGATTGCATTTAGTTTACTCGGTAGTCAGAAAGACAAAGGATTACGAGGCGAAGGTGTTAGTGCGTTGATGCAAGCTGTTCAAGGATTTGAAGCCTGTGGGCGAGATAGAGGTGGCGATTATTCCATCTGTGTTATTCCCCCAGCTTTAATAAACTCGGTAAATAATCGATTTATTGTTACAGTTGCTGCACAAAATACCACAAGTTACACGCTTTCTATTACACGCTTTGGTATTGCCGTTGATGAACAATGTACTACACTCTCGATAAATAATTTAGGACAGAAATTTTTCACCACCACTGATGGAACTGGCACCATGGCACGTTGTTGGAGTGGCACTTAATAGCAAAAATTACTTTTGTTGTAATTCCTTTGGTAGGGAAAAAACCACTTTTTCAGTGATACCATTAATTTGATCGATCTCTTTTGCGCCCCAAACCTGTAATTGTTCAATGACGTTTTCAACTAACAGGCATGGTGCAGAAGCGCCGGCAGTTAAGCCTATATTTTTGATATTATCAAACCAGTCTCTATTTAATTCGGTTTCATTATCAATTAAATAAGCCGGTGTTCCCAGCCGTTCGGCTACTTCACGTAAGCGATTTGAATTCGAGCTATTGGGTGAACCTACCACTAATATTACATCACATTTGTTTGCCAACTGCTTCACTGCATCCTGGCGATTCTGAGTGGCATAGCAAATATCATCTTTTTTAGGGCCTTTAATATTACTAAACTGTTCTCGCAATGCGTCTATCACTTTAGAAGTATCATCCATTGATAAGGTGGTTTGGGTAACAAAAGCCAGCTTATCTGGATCATTAACCTTCAATGCCAATACATCATCAACATTTTCAACCAGATACATTTTTCCGCCGTTAGCAGAATCATATTGCCCCAACGTTCCTTCGACTTCTGGATGCCCTGCGTGACCTATTAAAATACATTCATGTCCAGTTTTACTGAATTTAGTCACTTCCATATGGACTTTTGTTACTAATGGGCAAGTAGCATCAAATATTTTTAATTGTTTTTCTTGTGCCTGTTTTCGAACAAGTTGTGAGACACCATGGGCACTAAAAATAACAATCGATTTTTCAGGTACTTCGTCTATTTCTTCTACAAAAATAGCGCCTTTAGATCGTAGGCATTCTACGACATACTGATTGTGGACAACTTCGTGGCGCACATAAATAGGTGCACCAAACATGTCTAGTGCAGTTTCAACGATACCGATTGCGCGATCGACACCGGCACAAAAACCCCGGGGATTGGCTAGTAATACATTCATGTTCTGGATTTTATCATAATTACGCGTTTTGATTAATGCCATATTTAACAAGTGATTACTTTATTTGAATAAATCGTCATTTTTTAAGCGGTTAAATCGAATCTTCAGCAACAAACCATAAACCGCTAAAACTAACAATTAATTTTCCTTGAAGAAGTTTTCCACTATAAATGCTTAATTTCTCAATCTTGTGATGCTTCCAAATCTGATATTGCAATTCTTCCATCTGTTGCTCAGGATATCGGGCTTCAATCTGTTGTACGGTTTCTTCTTTAACAATAACCCACACTAATCGGCAATTTTTTGAAAGTCGGTAACGTGCTTTAGTTGCAAGATTATTAAAACAACCAAATTCATCTGTAACGATTTTAATAGCATTATCGTTTAAATTCAGTGAAACTTGGAACCATCCTGATGCCAGCTTGTCCTTTTGTTCTTGTTTTATTAATGACTGGTTTAAATCAGCTACTTTTTTACAGGCAGTGTTATAAATTGAGGAATACTGATTTTTTGAAGTCAGGGGGAATAATTTATCCACCTCAAGTAACAACTCAAGGTGTGAGAATCGACCTAAAGGTAACTCTGATGCCCAACCAACTTGATAATAACCATTTGTAGTATCACAGCGTATAACAAGTTGGTGTGTGTTCACTACTTCACGTCAAGAATTTCTACAAAAAACTGTATGGTATGGCCAGCTAAGGGATGATTAAAATCGACTTTAACAATGTCGTCTTTAATATCAATTATAGTTCCCGGAATTTCATCATCGGAAGGCGTTGAGAAACCAATGATGGTACCTTCTTCAATTTTAAGTTCCTCTGCAAATTCATTACGTGGCATTTCATGAATATTGTCTTCATCAGGAAAACCAAAAGCATCACGTGGTTCAATTTCAAGCGTTTGTTTATCACCTGATTTTAAACCATAAAGAACCATCTCTAATCCTTCAATCAGAGTACCATCACCCATTTTAAAATTTAAAGGTTCATCTTCAAGCGAGCCATCGGCGACAGTGCCGTCTTTTAACGTGAGTGTAAAGTGCATCACGACTTCACTAGCAACATTAATTGCTTTTTCATTTGTATTAGGCATTATGATTTATCTATTTTGCGGTTTCGGTTTTTGAATGGGATGATTCTTTTTTAATATTACGCAGCATGTCTATTATCAACATAGCGGCTCCAATACTAATTGCTGAATCAGCAATATTAAAAGCAGGCCAGTAATGTTTAGAACCGTCCAACTCGATATAAACGTGAATAAAATCGATAACATAACCGAATATCAATCGATCAGTAACATTACCCAATGCGCCACCGAGAATAAATGCCAGTGCAATCGCCGTCCATTTTTCAGTAGCCGTTAGTTTTCGTATCCACATCACAATAAAAGCACTGACAGTTATAGCAATGGCTGAAAAAGCCCAGCGCTGCCAACCACCGGCATCATTTAAAAAGCTAAAAGCTGCACCACGATTATACATTAACGTAAAATCAAACATTGGCATGACTTCGATGCTTTTACAGGGATAATATTCACACAATACCAAATACGCCTCTGATACTTGTTTCGTAATTTGATCCAGTATCACAACCAAACCAGTAACCCATAAATATTTTAACATCGTTTAACCTATTTATTAAGCAAATGAACGTGGCTCGCCACTACCTGACACATTATCCACACAGCGCGAACAAATTTCAGGATGTTCGGCTACTAAACCAACATCCTCCCGATGATGCCAACAACGAATGCATTTTTTATATTCAGATGCCGCTACATCAATCCAAATTTCATCATTCGTTGATAAGGTCACGTGTTTTGCATTTTCAGGTGGTGTTTCTACTAATTGAATACGGGCATAGGATGTAATCAGCACAAAGCGTAATTCGTCTTCGAGTTTTGCTAACACATCGTAAATTTCCCGGCCACAATACAAATCCACTTCGGCATCAAGTGATGAACCAATTTCGCCGGCGGTTCGAAGTTCTTCCAGGCGTTTTGATACCACATCACGCACTTCCATTGCCTTTGCCCAGTAATCCAAATCCATATCCGGCTTATTGGGTTTTAATTCAGAAAAATTATACCAACTATCTAAAAATACGGAAGCAGCACAGCTTGCTGGTCTTTCACCCGGAATCATTTTCCAGATTTCTTCTGCGGTAAAACTTAAAATGGGCGACATCAAACGTACCAGGGTTTCTATAACATGATAAATAGCCGTTTGTGCCGAGCGCCGTATGATGCTGTCTGTTTGTGTTGTATAAATTCGATCTTTAATAATATCGAGATAAAAACTGCCTAAATCGATAGAACAAAAATTATGGAGTTTTTGATAGACATTATGAAATTCAAACTCATCATAAGAAGCAGTTACATCTGTTTGTAATTGTTGTGCTGCTTGCACTGCCCATAAATCAAGCGCCAACATGTCGTTACTTGCAACACAGTCTTTTGCTGGATCAAAACCATCGAGATTTGCTAATAAAAAGCGCATGGTATTTCGAATTCGACGATAAGCATCTGACATACGTTTTAATATTTCATCCGACACTGTCATTTCGGTCCGGTAATCAGTTGCAGCGACCCATAAACGGATAATGTCAGCACCTAAATTATTTGCCACTTTTTGCGGTGAGGTGACATTACCTTTTGACTTTGACTGTTTTTGACCTTTTGAATCAACAGTAAAGCCATGAGTTAACACGGCTTTATACGGTGCACGATTATTGATAGCAACCGAACTCAGCAATGATGATTGAAACCAGCCACGGTGTTGATCGGAGCCTTCCAGATATAAATCAGCAATTGGATTAGCACCAAACTCGGCACGTTGATCCATCACTGCAAAATGAGTCACTCCGGAATCAAACCAGACATCGAGTGTATCGCTGAGTTTATCGTATTGCTCTGATTCAGAACCCAGTAGTTCTTTTGATTCCATATCAAACCAGGCATCGACCCCCGCTTGCTCTACTTTAAGCGCCACTTTTTCAATGAGTTCTTTGGTATCCGGATGCAGCTTACCCGATTCTTTATTGACGAATAATGGAATCGGCACACCCCAGGTGCGTTGCCGTGAAATACACCAATCGGGTCGATTATTTACCATCGATTCAATTCGGGCTTCACCCCACGATGGCATCCATTTGGTTTTTTTAATTTCAACATTTGCCTGTTCGCGTAATTTATTTTGCTCCATGCTAATAAACCACTGTGGTGTCGCACGAAAAATAATAGGTGTTTTATGCCGCCAGCAATGTGGATAGCTGTGTTGTAATGCTTCTTCGTGAACCAGATTATTCACTGCCAACAATCGCTCGATTACTTTTGGATTGGCTTTAAAAACATGCTCTCCTGCAAAAAATTCTGTTGATGCTAAAAACACACCATTTGAATCTACCGGGTTTTCAACTTGCAAACCGTAACGCATGCCAACTACATAGTCATCTGCACCATGACCGGGTGCGGTATGCACTGCGCCGGTACCCGCTTCGGTGGTGACGTGTTCACCCAAAATAATTGGAACTTCACGTTTGTAAAATGGATGCGCCAGTTTCAAACCTTCTAAATCTTCACCAGTACAACTCGCTACGATTTCATAATTACTCAGTTCATAACGGCTAACAGTTGATGACAATAACTCTTTCGCTAAAATCAGGTATTCAGGAACGTGATCGCCAACACCATCACACAAAATCACCACGTATTCAAATTTTGGATTAACGGCAACAGCCTGATTTGCAGGCAAAGTCCAGGGAGTGGTTGTCCAAATCACCACCGAAACTCTATTTGTTTTTATTTGTGCACCGGACTCCAGTTTACAACGTGCTTTTAAGGCTTCGATATCGAGCACTTCAAAACGCACATCAATCGCAGGAGAGGTTTTATCTTCATATTCTACTTCGGCTTCGGCCAATGCTGAACCACAGCTGGTACACCAGTGAACCGGTTTTGAACCTTTGTGCAAGTGCCCGGCATCAATGACTTTACCCAGTGCCCGAATAATATTGGCTTCAAACTTAAAGTCCATCGTGAGATAGGGATTTTCCCAATCACCTAATACACCAAGGCGTTTGAAATCATCACGTTGGCCATTAACCTGACGCTGCGCATATTCACGGCATTTGGTGCGAAACACTTCAGGTGTGACTTTAACGCCGGGTTTGCCGATTTTTTTCTCTACCTGTAATTCAATCGGCAGGCCATGGCAATCCCAACCTGGAATATACGGTGCATCAAAACCACTTAAAGTTTTAAATTTGATAATAATATCTTTTAAAATTTTATTAACAGCATGACCGATATGAATATCACCATTTGCATAGGGTGGCCCATCATGCAAAATAAATTTTGGCCGACCTTCACAAGCCTTGCGAATTTGGCCATAGAGATCAGCTTTGTGCCATTCTTTAACCCAGTTAGGTTCGCGGTTTGCCAAATTTGCTTTCATTGAAAATTTGGTTTTTGGTAAATTTAAAGTATCTTTATAATCTGTCACTGTATTGTCTTATTTTATGTTACGTTTATTAAATAATGCTGAGCATCTTGCACATCTTTATTTATTTGAATTTTTAAATCATCCAGATTATCAAATCGAATTTGATCCCGAAGTTTATGCAAAAAACTAACTTGTATGTGTTTACCGTAAATCTCTCTGTTAAAGTCAAACATGAACACTTCCAATATTATTTTTGTGCCATTAACGGTTGGTCGATTACCGATACTGGCAACGCCTTCAATCGGTTCACCTTCCAGACCAAACACTTCTACTACAAAAATACCTTCCATCGGTGTTACTTTGCGGTGTAAAAAAATATTTGCTGTTGGGAAACCTAACTCTCTACCAAGTTTGTCTCCGTGAGCAACTCGACCACTCATGCGATAACGTCGCCCCAACAGTTTTTCGGCATAACTTAAATCGCCTTGTTGCAATGCCTTGCGTATGCGAGTGCTGCTTACCCGCTCACCATCGATTTCAAAGGTGTGCATATTAACAACCTGGAAATTATTTTGTTCCCCGGCTTGTTGCAACAGCTCAAAATTGCCCTGACGATTATGACCGAACTTGAAATCATCACCAACAACTAAATAGTGAATACCTAATTTATCGATTAAAATATCTTTTATAAAATCCTGTGCCGACATCGCAGCCAGTTTTTTATTAAACGGCAAACACAGCATTTGAGTGACAGAAAATCGGCTCAAAGCCAAACACTTTTCTCTAAAACGCAATAACCGTGCTGGCGCTTTATCGTGAAGAAAGTACTCCATTGCTTGTGGCTCAAAACTGATCACCACCATGGGTAAATTCAACTCAGCTGATTTTTCAGCTAACTGACCAATTACTGCCTGATGTCCGAGATGCACGCCATCAAAGTTACCAATAGTTGCAACACAACCATGATGCTTTGCTTTGATATTATGACTGCCACGTATCAATTCCATCTCAAATCAACCCAGTAAAACCTACTCTACTCGTCCAAGTGCTGCATTATATCAAGAACTGAGCGCTTACCGCAGTCGTGTTTTGTTATTTTTAGTTTCACTGCTTATGAATCTGTGGGTTTGCGAAATATGCTGAATTTAAGACCCAGTATTTTCAAAATTAAAAAATAGCTCGTTATACCGGCTATCACGCAGATACTCAAATTCAGGACTTTTGAAGAAATACTAACATCCGCTCCTGTCCACGAAGAAATATCGCCTACCAGATACCATAAAATCAGTCCCATAACAGTACTGGCAATACCAACTTGAACTATTAGTCGAGCCCAACCCTTTTCACGGTTATAAATACCTCGGCGAATTAGCCCTCGCAGTAATAGTATCGCGTTGATAAAGGCTGCTATTGCTGTAGCCAATGCCAGGCCGGCATGAGGTCCTTGCCACTCAAAAGCGCTCCAGCAATAAACAAACGTCAAATTGAGTATCACATTCACCAGCATTGCGACCAGGCTAAATCGAACCGGGCTACGAGTATCCAGACGCGCAAAATAGCCTGGTGACAGTACTTTAATCATAATAAAACCAATTAAACCGCTGCTGTAAGCAATTAAACTGTAGGTTGCCATGGTCACTGAATGAGTGGTGAATGAACCGTGTTGAAATAAAGTGCTTATTAGTGGCCCGGCCAGAATAATCAGGGCGACCATTGCCGGAAGACTGATGAGTAACACCCAGCGCAATGCCCAATCCAATGTGTGTGAAAATGCTTTTGGATCTGCGTCACTATGGTGTTTTGATAAACTGGGTAATATCACGGTAGCCAGAGCGATACCAAAGACACCTAGTGGGAATTCCACCAGTCGGTCGGAATAATACAGCCATGAGATACTGCCATCCTGTAAATTCGATGCAATCATCAAATCGACCAATAAGTTAATCTGCACTGCTGAACTGCCAATGATACCCGGTATCATTAACTTCATGATTTTTTTTACTTTTTCGTGCTTCCAGCCCCAACGCGGCCAATGCAATAAACCCAGCTTTGCAAGCTGTGGTAGTTGAAAAGACAATTGCACAATACCGGCTAGAAACACACCCCAGGCAAGCGCCACTACTGGTCTGTCCATATACGGCGCGAGATACAAAGCTGCCAGAATAAAACAAATATTTAACAAAACGGGTGTAAAAGCCGGAATAGCGAATCGCCCATAGACATTTAACACGCTGCTGACCAGAGCGGTCAGTGAGATAAAAATAATATAAGGAAATGTAATACGCAGCATTTCTGTCGTAAGAGCGAATTTTTCGGGATTATCGGCAAAGCCACCCAGTGTAAATGCCATGACGACAAATGGTGCAAATAGCACTGCTACTAATGTAATCAAACTAAGAATGACCGCCAGAGTACCGGCAACGTTCCGGATTAGTTGATTAACTTCCGGATCACCTTCGTTTTTAACTTCACTTAATACCGGTACAAAAGCCTGAGAAAAAGCACCTTCTGCAAATAAGCGCCGTAAAAAGTTGGGAATTTTAAATGCCACAAAAAAAGCATCAGTGACGCCACTGGCTCCAAATATAGTGGCAAATACAATATCGCGTATAAAACCGGATACCCGGGAAATCAGGGTAAAGCTGCTCACAGTGAAAGTCGAACGTAATAAGCTCATTTGCGTGATATTTTACAGAAATATTTTGTATTCATGGCTCTAACAATAAGGTAATTATCGCTATTTTGCAAGAAATTACAATCACTTAGAGTAATTTACACCAGCCAGATACAATCCGACAAGATGCTAAAATAGCTCAGAAATATTTGATTCCGGAGCCAAAAACACGCATAATGCGCAGCTCGAAAATACAAGTTAGGAGACGGCTTTGGCCAATTCACCACAATCAATTAAACGTGCTCGCCAGGCAGTAAAGCGCAGAGCACACAATGCAGGCTTACGCTCACGTATGCGTACTTTTATTAAAGATACTTTAAATGCCATCACTGACGGTGATAAAGATAAAGCAACTGCTGCTTTTAAAGAAGCTTCTCCAGAAATAGATAAAATGGCTAATAAAGGTTTAATTCACAAGAATAAAGCTGCACGGACTAAAAGCCGCTTAAATACTCGATTACGAAGTATGTAAGATTTTAGAAATATCTAAATAAAAAAACCGGATTAATTTCCGGTTTTTTTTTGCACCTTGGCAACTAAAGATTTTGATTTTTTTAAGGTGTCCTGGTTCTTAAGTCAGAACCAGGTTATCACGATTAATTAACTCCGGTTCGCTAACATACCCTAATAACGCTTCCATTTTAAACGTAGGCTCAGCCATAATTTTTATCGCTTCATCGGCATTATAATTGACTAATCCACGCGCGATTTCGGTGCCTGTTTGGTCGATACAAACGACCATGTCACCACGCCGGAAATCACCAACCACTTTTTTAACGCCAACGGCCAATAAACTTTTACCAGATTCTTTTAATACTTTCACAGCACCATCATCAATGGTTAACACACCACAAGTTTGTAAATGCCCGGCCAGCCATTGTTTTTTTGCGCTTAATGATTCTTTATCGGTGTACAGTAAACTGCCGACTATTTTACCCTGATGAATTTGTGGCAAAATATCATTTTCATTACCTGAGGCAATAACAGTCACACAAGCTGATCGTGCCGCTAAACGGGCTGCTCTTAATTTGGTTAGCATTCCACCCCGCCCTAAATTGCCCGATTCACCCTGCACCATTTGATCCAGAGAGTCATTATCGATATTGGACTCTGATATCAGAGTTGCATCTTTATGCTCACGCGGATCGCGATTAAACAAACCATCCTGATCGGTTAGTAAAATTAACATATCAGCTTCAATTAAATTAGCAACCAAGGCTGCCAGTGTATCATTATCACCAAATCGAATTTCATCGGTAACAACGGTATCATTTTCATTAACGACTGGAACTGTGTTAAATTTTAATAAGGTGTTCAAGGTACTACGGGCGTTTAAATAACGTTTCCGATTGGATAAATCATCATGCGTTAATAACACTTGAGCGGTATGCAATTGGTAATGCTGAAACTGTGATTCATAAGATTGAATCAAACCCATCTGACCTATGGCAGCTGCGGCCTGTAGTTCATGTAATTCTTCAGGCCGTTTTGTTAGTCCAATGCGCGACATACCTTCAGCGACTGCACCGGATGATACCAACACAACATCAATGCCCAGTTTTTTTAGTTCAACAATTTGCTTCACCCACAATGCTATCCCGGAATGATTTAAACCGGCTCCATCATTGGTTAGTAGTGCACTACCGATTTTCACTACCCAGCGTTTGCTGTTTCTAATTTTCTGGCGTTGACTCATTTTTCTGTTCTTCTTGTTGCTTGTTTTCAATTACCTGTAATGCTTTTTGTTCTAATATAAAATCCATTATCTTATAACTGAGTGTCTGTGTCCCTATTTTGGTTAATGCTGAAATAGTAAATACAGGGCCAGTCCAGTTTAAATCGTTTATTAACGCTGCTATTTTTTGTTCACGTTCATCTTCACTAAGCAAATCGATTTTATTAATCACTAACCAGCGTGGTTTATTGGTTAGCTCCTCACTGTACTTTTCAAGTTCTTTACTGATGATATTCACAGACTCAACCGGATCCGATTCATCAAACGGACATATATCAACTATATGCAATAATATACCGGTACGCGCCACGTGTTTCAAAAACTGTATACCAAGCCCGGCACCTTCTGCTGCACCTTCGATAATGCCCGGGATATCCGCGATAACAAAACTCTTAGAAGTATCTATTCGTACCACACCTAAATTAGGATGTAATGTCGTAAATGGATAATCCGCAACCTTGGGTTTAGCTGATGACACTGAACGAATGAATGTCGATTTACCGGCATTAGGTAATCCCAGCAAGCCAACATCGGCCAGCACTTTCAATTCCATTTGTAACATACGCAACTCACCGGTTGTGCCCTTACTGGTTTGCCGGGGAGCACGGTTGACGCTGCTTTTATAACGAGTGTTTCCTAAACCGTGGAAACCACCTTGTGCTACTAACACGGGTTTATCTGCTATAACAATATCGGCAATTAATTCATTGGTTTCTTCATCATAAACCATAGTACCGGGCGGTACTTTAATGTAAATATCTTCACCGCTTTTACCCGTGAGATTTCTACCGGCACCGGGTTCACCATTTTTTGCTTTGAACTGCCGGGTAAATCGAAAATCCACCAGGGTATTGACATTAACATCAGCAACAATATAAACACTACCGCCGTCGCCACCGTCGCCACCATCAGGGCCACCACGAGGAATGTATTTTTCACGACGAAAGCTCATGCAGCCATTGCCGCCCTTGCCTGCTTCTACTCTAATTTTTGCTTCATCGATGAATTTCATTGTAGTGTCTAATATATTGTTATTTAGTAAATTAAAAAATAAAATTTAATAAAAAAAATCCCGTCACTAGATATACTAGGACGGGATTTTTAGTTATTATTTGTTTGTTAAATCTTAAGCCGGAACAATACTCACGAATTGTCGTTTTTTAGGGCCTTTGATTTCAAATAAAACTTTTCCGTCTGCTTTGGCGAACAAGGTGTCATCTGCACCGCGACCAACATTCACTCCCGGGTGTACTTTAGTGCCACGTTGACGGATTAATATGTTTCCGGCCAATACTGCTTCACCACCAAATTTCTTTACGCCAAGTCGTTTCGCTACCGAATCACGACCATTTCGAGTACTACCACCCGCTTTTTTATGTGCCATTTTAAATTACCTTTAATTTAAATAGATTAGCCGGCAATACCGGTAATTTCTAATTCTGTGTAGGATTGACGATGCCCTTGTGTTGTAGCTGAGTGCTTACGACGTCGGAATTTCACAATCCGGATTTTAGGACCACGACCAATGCTTTTTACTGTTGCAGTCACTTTACCGCCATCCAGATAAGGCGCACCCACTTTGATATCATCACCATTTGCGATCATTAATACTTTATCAATATCCACTTTTTCACCAGGTTCGATACCCAGTTTTTCAACTTTAAGGGTTTGACCTTCAGTTACTCGATATTGCTTACCACCTGTTTCAATAACCGCGTACATGCTTGATTCTCCAAACTTTTGCTGTTTCATGCCAACAATTAACGATTCTCGTTTATTGACTGACAAAATGTAATTTTCAATTCATTAAAGGGCGGCAATTTTAACGTTTTGGCTATACCAGGTCAATTCGTATTTGTCGTTATTTAATGAATAATTACTCCATTTTATCAGTAAATCAACCGACTAGCTGAACAAACTTGACAGCATTGCACCAGACCCATAGCATGCTTCGCTTATTAGAATGCAGAATTTAAGGATGTTTGCATGGAATTGGCTCCAGTCCCGATAGCAATCGAAACAATAGACGACATTAACACCTTAATAAGTGAGGAAATGAATGACGTCAACCAGTGCATCCTGCGCTATTTACACTCGGATGTGGTGCTGGTTAATCAGATTGGTCATTATATCATCAATAGTGGTGGTAAACGCTTACGTCCGGTGCTGCACCTGCTTTGTGCCAGAGCACTGGCCTATTCCGGAACCGAACACATCAATCTGGCGGCGATAATCGAATTTATCCATACTGCAACCCTGCTACACGACGATGTTGTAGATGACTCAATGCTGCGCCGCGGCAAAGAAACGGCCAATAATGTTTGGGGCAATGAAGCCAGTGTACTGGTCGGCGATTTTCTGTATTCGCGCTCATTTCAAATGATGGTCGAATTAAAGAAATTGCGCATCATGGAAATACTCTCCACTGCCAGTAATATTATTGCTGAAGGTGAAGTGCAGCAATTATTGAATGTAAACGATCCCGATACCACCGAAGAAGCCTATATGCGGGTTATCTATGACAAAACGGCCAAATTATTTGAATCAGCAGCTCAGCTCGCTGCGGTGATAACTGACCGGCCGGAGCATGAAGAACAGGCAATGATCCGCTATGGCATGCATTTAGGAACGGCTTTTCAGTTAATTGATGATGTGCTTGATTACAGTGCCTCTAGTGATGAAATTGGTAAAAATATTGGCGATGATCTTGCTGAAGGTAAGCCGACCCTGCCATTAATTCATGCTATTAAAAATAGTAAACCTGAAGATGCTGCGGTGATTCGCCATGCCATTGAAGAAGGTGGTCTTGATAACATAACCAACGTGATGCACATTATCGAATCGAGTGGTGCCATAGTTTATACTGCCGAGAAAGCTAAAATAGAGGCTCAAATGGCTGTTGAAGCTATCGAATTTTTACCCGAATCAAATTATAAACTGGCATTACAAAAGTTAGCTGAATTTTCTGTTAATCGCAGCTACTAATCTAATGTTGTTTATACCTACATAAATGAACAGCAAAACCGATTTTAAAATAATCATTCCGGCCAGGTTTGCTTCCACTCGCCTGCCCGGTAAAGCCTTAAAACAATTATTGGGTAAACCCATGATTCAGCATGTTTATCAGAGAGCATCTGAAACCGGTGCCTCGGAAATAATCGTTGCGACCGATCATGGCGATATTAAACAGGCTGTCGAGAATTTTGGTGGCAAGGTAATGATGACCAAAGCCAATCATCCGACTGGCACCGATAGAATCGCTGAAGTCATTCAAGCACAATCGTGGTCGGATGATACCATCGTGGTTAACCTACAGGGCGATGAACCCCATATACCGGCACAACTGATACAACAAACTGCAGAGGCGCTAGCCGAAAACTCACAATGTGACATTGCAACACTCGGGACAAAAATACACTCTATTGACGAAATACTTGATCCCAATAGGGTTAAAATTGTTTTAAACAACAACAATGAAGCATTGTATTTTAGTCGTGCAGCAATCCCCTATAATAAAAAATGGAATGATCAAAATACGGAAATAGAATTCCCCTACTACCACCATATCGGGCTTTATGCCTACACGGTTGGTTTTTTAAAACAATTCCCCTCATTAACACCCTGCCCAATAGAACTTGCTGAAAGCCTCGAACAGTTACGTGCGCTTTGTTACGGCTATCGAATATTTGTTAAAGTTATTGAGCAATCACCCGGTCATGGCGTTGATACTGAACATGATCTAAGCCGTGTCGAAAAACTGCTGTCAAAGTCGAAACCTGTCTCATCCTAAGCTTATTAATACCTGCAATAATTAAATGTTTTAATGCTTGTGTCGATAGTTAATCAATAACTAAACAAACATATCATTGGAAACATTATTTTTCATAAGGTTTTATTCAATGAATTTATTACGGCAATTTTTAACGCTTTCGACTGCTTATACTGGCATTGCCATTACAAGCTTATTGATTGTCTGTGTGCTGGTATTAATTGATTCACAACAAACTACTGGTTATACCATTGTTACTGGTTCAGTTATTTCTATTGCATTTTTTTTATTATCTCAACACTATTCCAATAACAAAAATACCAAAATTTTACAGCACGCGACTGAGTTGATAAACGAGTCGCAAAATGGGCACTATGAATCAGATACAGTAATTCAAGACAACAATGTTTCACACTCAGCGTTTTTATTATCATTAAATTCCCTACTGAGTTCCACAAATGTTAAAAATGAATTTTTTAAAACTACTGCCAATTCATTATCAGAACATGCGCGTCATTTATCCGATTTAGCCAAACAAATTATGCAAGAGATGACATCGCAATTGCAGGAAACGGATACCGCCAATCAATTAGTTGTACGATTACAAAATGCATTGATTATCTCAACTGACACTGCCAACAAAGCCGTTGAGGTTTCCAACCAATCTGAATCTGAAGGTAATAGTGGTAAATTGATTATGACAGAAGCAATGAGTGGTGTTATGGCGCTATCATCAGAAGTAACTGAAGCGGGAACAATTATTCAGACGCTTCGCAAAGATAGTGAATCAATTGGTGGCATCATTAATGTGATTACCGGCATAGCCGAACAAACTAATTTGTTAGCCTTAAATGCAGCAATAGAAGCTGCACGCGCTGGAGAACAGGGCCGAGGTTTTGCGGTTGTTGCTGATGAAGTTCGGTCACTCGCCAGTAAAACTCAACAATCAACTGAGGAAATAAATACTATTATTCAACTGCTGTTAAAACACGTTGGTACAGCTGATACTACAATCAGTAAGGCATTGGAATTGTCCGACAAGGCAGATGAGTTAATCGAAGGTGTTGTTATGTCTTATTCTGAAATTGTTGGTTTTATGGCAAGTATCAGTGAGTTAGGCAGTAACTTGGCTGATACCACATTAAGTGAAAAAAGTACCGCCGATACCGCTTTTGAAAAACTGGAGCAGATCAAAAATATTACCAATGAAACCAATAGTCACATGAACTTGATGTTAAATTCAACTCTCGAGCTTGCGAGTTTAGGTGATCAATTTAACAGTATCATCGAAAACAAAAAACAGTCCGATAATGATGAGCTCGATAATGTCGGTGATGTTGATTTATTTTAATTAGTGTTTTTAAATTAATACTCATCAACCAGTTTAGCACCTTGTATTACAAACTCGGGTAATTTTTCAGGAAGTGGATAGACCTGAATCGATTTAATATTGGCGATGGGGTAAAATTTCATTGCACCTTCAACCTCAATAACGAGGTATTGCATATCAAGTAATTTTTTCATACGCGTTGAAATAGCATTAACATCATCAACTTGCTTTGGAATATCATAAACAGCCTTGGTGCCATCCATGAATTGAATTATCATGTTTCGTTGATCTGACATTTTAAATCTCACTTCGTAATATATACATACTTAAAAATATACTAGCCAATAAAATGCTTTATAGATATGTTACGACTAAAATAAATTTACGCCGACAACTGATTTTTTCGATTATATTTCGTGATAATATTGAAGACGCCAAACT
Source organism: uncultured Thioalkalispiraceae bacterium (assembly GCA_964403805.1). Taxonomy (GTDB): domain Bacteria; phylum Pseudomonadota; class Gammaproteobacteria; order UBA6429; family Thiohalophilaceae; genus CAYQUC01. The sequence goes on from CAYOHQ010000001.1 coordinate 19,485, forward strand.
ATTTTTAATTGAAAATTATAGATGTACAAGGTAATTAAGAAATTATAATCCATAGCAAACATAATGAACTCATAACGAAAAATTTAATATAAGTGAATTGAGTTGAATAACTAATTACTATTTATTGCCATTCAAGTTCAAACTTAACAGTAACATCTTCATCTGGACAATCTTTTAAGTCATTATTTAATGCTCCAGATAGACGAACTTCGACTTTCAAATTTTTATAGCCGTTTTTACGTAATATCTTCCAATCGTAACCTTCCGTATTGCCTTTATGATCCAATTGATGCCAAAGACGATATCCATCCTCAAGACGACCAATGGGTTGATTATTAGATCCTTTCTTGAAAATAACAAACCATAATGCATTAAGAGGGCCCACTGTTGCAGTATCCCAAGCCATTTCGCGAGTCTCAAAATATTTCTCTGATATTGCATTTGATATTTCTGCTCTTGTATCAAATTGCGTGAAGTTTATATCGGATACTGGCGACACTGTATCTGTTGATCCTGATGCATTAAATGTCACATCAAGCAGTTGCACACATGCCTCACGTCCCTTACCTGTTAATGGGTTTCGTGGCGTAAAATTACGTTCCGTGATATTGGTTTCAGAACGACGTTCAAATGCCATAGGCGCACGCGACTCATCAGTTTTATGATGATAGGCATGAAATAACGGCGGTGTTCGTGTGGCTGTAATACTGAAATCACCTCCAGACCATTTATCGGTTTCGACCTCGACATCTTTTATTTTAAGTTTCTTTGGAGCCGTCGCCGGATCGGCAGCTTGGCTGGCTTGCATTTCTTCAGGAAATCCAGGTAATGCAATACCCCAATACGCAAAGTGATTAATGACAAATCCAAACGGCGTTGTTGTAGTGACTGAATCAAGATTAACTAATGTCCATTCATCATCAGCCTCAAAATTTCCAGCACTTTCATTTTCATCTTTATCGTCTTTCTCATTTTTATCCATTTCATCCTCCTCGGATCTATTTGTTTAGAATTAAATATCACATGAATAATTTACAATTTTTACACTAGCCAATAAAATAATTAAGCTGAGTACTTCATATTAAGGAATTAATATTAAATTTATATTAAAACCAGTATATAAAATTTAATATGGTGATATTTACATTTAGTTTGTAACTTTTTCACTTATAAAAGTTTTGTCGTTAGGCTGTATTTAACACTGTAACCTCGCAATTCAGCATTTTAAAAATACTTCGGGTAAATTACGGATTAGATTAAGGTTTATGATAAAAGAGAAAAATATTTAGGATTGTTTAGCTTGGGGAGATTCGTCTTGAAAATATATCTAATCTTCTTTGCTTAGGGCAGGATTCATTGTTCGCAAAAACAAGAAATCCCCAACTAATGGGGACTTCAAGTTTAAACTTTATCAATAACAATGATTTTTTTAAAACGGAATATCATCATCAAACTCAGCCATTGCCGCAGCGGGTTGTGGTGCTGAGTTTTGTGGCTGATTCATATTTTGATTCTGGTTCGTGTTTTGATTCTGGTTTTGGTTTTGGTTCTGATAAGAATTTTGACCTTGATTAAAGTCTGCAGTGCCACCGGTGCCCTTTGAATCCAGCATTTGCATTTCATTAGCAACAATTTCAGTAGTCCAGCGATCAGCACCATTTTTATCCTGCCATTTGCGGGTTTGTAATTTTCCTTCGAGATACACTTTTGAGCCTTTTTTCAGATACTCACCGACTATTTCAGCAAGTCGTCGGAAAAACACCACTCGATGCCATTCGGTTTTATCGACCTGTTCACCGGTATTTTTGTCTTTCCAGCTTTCTGATGTTGCAATGGTTACGTTGGCAACAGCACCTCCATTGGGCATGTATTTCACCTCGGGGTCCGCACCTAGATTACCAATTAAAATTACTTTATTTACGCCTCTGGCCATGTCTCTATTCCTCTTAATGTTATTCGTTTATGTATTAGGGCATATCGTATTTTGCATTTTAGTGTTTCAAATGCTCTTAATGAGTGTACATTATTTTAATTGAATCGATCAAAATTTATTTAATTTAGGCTTCAGGCTGGTCCATATTCGTGGAGTATTTCCATAAACTGTCACTGTCGAGAGCGCGTTTATCAACTTTTAAATATGCTATACCATCTTTAGCGATTACCACCGCCTCGGCTACACCACGAATATTGGTGAGTTGCATTGCTAATTGAGCTGCGTCTTGTTCCGAGATTTTGCCAACATTCAGTAACTGTGTGCTTAAGTAACTAGGTTGTTTCATTGATATTGCTAATAAAAACCAAATACTAATAAAGACCATATTCATCAGGAAGATAGTCTCGTAACCATAAAGCTCACTCAACTTACCGGCTAACAGGCCACCGATAAAAATACCGATGAATTGCGAGCTGGAATACACTCCCATTGCCGTGCCTTTTTTAGTGGCCGGAGCTATTTTGGCAACCAGCGAGGGCAAGCTGGCTTCTAATAAATTAAATGCAGTAAAAAATACTAAGAGCATCACTACAATTCCTGTAAATGAATTAGTGAAACTCCACATACCGAAGATTGCTAATCCTAAACATACAATAGCGCCGCTAAATACCTGTTTTAGTTTTCGCTTGCGTTCAGCATAGATAATAAATGGTACTAATAAAACCATTGAGCCCAGTAGCACTGGTAAGTAGATCTGCCAATGGTCAGCCTGCATGAATTTTAAATTATCGTGCAATACTCTTGGAATGGCTAAAAATGTGGCAGTGAGTACTGTATGCAATATCATTATGCCAAAATCCAGACGCAGTAATTGTGGATCAAATATAACCTGGCTAAGATTTTTGGTTTCTAGTTCGGTATCGCGATGAAAAGTACTGATGGTCGGAGTCGGTACCAGAAATTTTACCACTAAAATCCCTAAAATCGCTAAAAATACCGTCACCATAAAAATACCGGGGACCCCAATTATCCCTTGCAGCACCGGACCCAACACCATGGCGAGCGCAAAGGATAAACCGATGCTCATTCCAATTATCGCCATAACCTTGACTCGATTTTCTTCGCGCGTTAAATCGGATGCCAATGCCATCACTACAGCTGCGATTGCACCACTGCCTTGGATGGCGCGGCCTATAATAATTATCCAGATATCATCGGCACTGGCGGCCACTAAGCTACCCAAAGCAAACACCACAAGACCGCCTATAATCACCGGTTTACGGCCTATTTTGTCAGATAACATTCCCATGGGGATTTGGAACAGAGCCTGTGTCAGGCCGTATACGCCGATTGCGATTCCTGTTAGAAAATCATTTTGACCCGGTAATGAGGTCGCATATATCGCGAATACCGGCAAAATCATAAATAGCCCTAGCATCCTTGTGGCAAATATCCCTGATAACGCCATTGCCGTACGACGCTCGAAGCGGCTCATTCCATCCATTTTCATGTTAATAATTAATTCCTGATTTCCCTTGTGCGAAACTTTATAAGCTATTGATACAAATAGACTTATTGTAATAGTTGGCGAATTTATATTGGTTATTCACTTTAATCACAATGATTTTTGCCTGTATCGTCATTATGTGGGTATATTAACAGGTTCACTGTCGATCCATAAAAGGATTTTATAAATGGCGACTGTTAAATTAACTCAATACAAGGAATTAATAAGTAGCAATAATGAAAAATATTTTAATACGCGGTGCTCGAACCCATAACTTAAAAAACATCAATCTGGAATTACCCCGCGATAAGCTCATTGTTATTACCGGTTTATCCGGTTCAGGAAAATCGTCTTTGGCATTTGACACCATTTATGCTGAAGGACAGCGCCGTTACGTCGAGTCACTGTCGGCTTATGCACGCCAATTTCTATCGGTAATGGAAAAACCCGACATCGATCATATCGAAGGTTTATCCCCGGCTATTTCGATTGAGCAAAAATCGACATCGCATAACCCCCGTTCGACCGTTGGCACGATTACTGAAATTTACGATTATTTACGATTATTGTTTGCCCGGGCTGGTGAACCCCGATGTCCAGATCACAATATTGTGCTCGACGCACAAACTGTCAGTCAGATGGTTGATCAAATTTTAGAGTTACCTAAAGCAACCAAGTTAATGTTGCTTTCTCCAGTAGTTGAAAATCGCAAAGGTGAACATGCACAAATATTATCCTCCCTACGCGCTGATGGCTTTATTCGAGCCCGTATCGATGGTGAAGTGTATGAACTTGATGAACCACCAAAACTGGATTTACGCAAAAAGCACAGCATCGAAGTAGTTATTGATCGATTTAAAGTACGTGACGATATTCAAACACGACTCGCCGATTCTTTAGAAACCGCATTAAATCTCAGTGAAGGTATTGCCCGTGTTGCTTACCTTGATGATTCTCTGGAAGACATAGTATTTTCATCGCGCTTTGCCTGTTCGAAATGTGGTTATGCCCTTAGTGAACTCGAGCCGCGATTATTTTCATTTAATAATCCTGTAGGCGCTTGCTCTACCTGCGATGGACTGGGTATTGAACAATTTTTTAATGAACACAAAATTATTTCAGATCCAGGCAAAAGTTTATCTAACGGTGCTATTCAGGGCTGGGATAGACGCAACGCCTACTATTTTCAAATGCTGGAATCATTGCAGAAACACTACAAGTTCGATATTGATAAACCGTTTAACAAGCTCGCTAAGAAAATTCAGAAAGTTATTTTATATGGCAGTGGTGATGACATTATCAAGTTTACCTATTTTAATGACCGTGGCGACAAGCATTTAAAGAAGCACCCATTCGAAGGCATTATACCCAGTATGCAACGTCGGTTTAATGAAACCGAATCGAATGTTGTTCGAGAAGAGCTCGCAAAAAACATGAGTAAACAAACTTGCCCGGCTTGTGAGGGTACCCGATTAACGCGTGGCGCACGCCACGTTTATATAACCGATAAAGTATTACCCGATATTACTTCAATGCCGATTGACCAGGCCAAATTATTTTTTAAAAAATTAAAACTGGATGGCCGACGAGGAAAAGTGGCTGACAAGATCGTAAAAGAAATTGGTCAACGTCTGGATTTTTTAGTTAATGTCGGTTTAAATTATTTAACACTAGAACGAAATGCCAATACCTTATCAGGTGGTGAAGCACAACGAATACGACTGGCCAGTCAGATTGGAGCAGGTCTGGTTGGCGTAATGTATATCCTCGATGAACCGTCAATTGGTTTACACCAACGCGATAATCAACGCTTGCTCAATACCCTGGTCTACCTGCGTGATTTGGGCAATACCGTCATTGTGGTCGAACACGATGAAGACGCTATTCGAAGTGCCGACTATGTCGTTGATATTGGACCAGGAGCCGGTGTTCATGGCGGTCAGATTGTTGCTAAAGGAACGCCTCAACAAATTTTAAAAAATTCCAAATCCCTAACAGGCCAATATTTATCGGGTAAACGTAAAATAGCGATACCCGATACTCGAACAACATTTGATAAAAACAAACAAATTGTCATTAAAGGTGCACGAGGAAATAATCTAAAAGATGTCACGGTTAAAATACCAGTTGGTGTACTCACCGCTATTACCGGAGTATCGGGTTCAGGGAAATCGACGTTAATAAACGACACTTTGTATCTGCATTCCGTTGTTGAACTAAATGGAGCTGATCGCGACCCGGCTGAGTGTGATGAAATCACCGGAATCGATTTTTGCGATAAAGTGATTGATATAAATCAAAGTGCTATTGGACGAACACCACGCTCCAACCCTGCTACCTATACCCAACTGTTTACGCCTATTCGAGAAATGTTTTCTGCCACACCAGAATCGCGTGCTCGTGGTTACACGCCGGGTCGATTCAGTTTTAATGTTAAAGGTGGACGTTGTGAAGCCTGTCAGGGTGATGGTGTCATTAAAGTTGAGATGCATTTCTTACCGGATGTTTATGTCAAATGTGATGTCTGCAAAGGACACCGTTATAACCGTGAAACGCTTGAAATTAAATTTAAAGGTAAAAATATTAGTGAAGTACTCCATATGACCATTGAGGATGCTATGCCATTCTTCACTGCAATTCCTCCGATTAAGCGTAAACTACAAACACTATTGGATGTAGGCTTGGGTTATATCCAACTCGGTCAAAATGCGACAACATTATCCGGTGGTGAGGCACAGCGCATAAAGTTGTCAAAAGAATTATCAAAACGCGATACCGGTAACACGCTTTACATTTTAGATGAACCAACAACCGGTTTACACTTCCACGATATCGAACAATTGTTACAAGTGCTGCATCGTTTACGCGATCACGGTAATACCATTGTCGTTATCGAACACAATCTGGATGTCATAAAAACGGCTGACTGGATTATTGATTTAGGACCTGAAGGCGGTGATAAAGGTGGGACAATCATTGCAGCTGCCACACCGGAGGATTTAATTAAAATTAAAAAATCGTATACTGGCCAATATTTAAAGCCGATACTAAAAAACAATAAGTGAACTAGCTATTTTGGTATGTTAGCTTTCCTAAAACAATATTGAGAAAATGATCACGGTGTAAAAATTTTAATTTTGGTTTTCGTCTGTAACCAACCAATTTTCGTAAACGCGTTAATTTTTCATTGCCGCGATCTATTTTCAATCCCTCTCTAATTGCAGACAGGCTTAGTTTTCTATCTTGTTTCACACGTGCGGCAATAGCTAAATTATAAAAAACATCACCATTAGACATTTCTTCATCTGTTGCTTCCATGCATTTTTTTATTCCGGCGTCATAGTCGCCTAAAAATATTAATGTTAAACCGTAATAGGATAAGCATAGCGAATAAAAAGGATTAACATTTGATCTCCGATCCAGGGCTTTTTCAAATATTGGTAGTGCGTGTTCGTATGCACCGGAATGATAAAAAGAAATTCCTTTATAGTAATCGTCTTCCATACACTATCCATGTAAAACATTATTTATTTAGTGCTAATTGTAACTCACAATAAGTGATTATGCGTAATATTAAACATTAAAGAAAGATTCTCGTTAACTATCAATTAACGACAATGGGTTTTATTTAGTAAAACGATAAAATTGATATTAATTCAAACCGTCGTAATTAACATAATATATTAAGTCCAATTTGTTGAGTTAGAGTCAAATTCAGCTTTTGTTTAGCACTGGTTTTATTACATGCTATTTCTACCAAGCCCATCGAGTTTATATACCAAAAACAATCACTAGTTGGTACTTCTGAGAATACTTTGGCATATGAAATAACTGAATCCCCGACTGTTAATTTTGTATTTTTTGATATTGTAGTATTAATTGATGTAATAGCATTTCCAAAAGAATCAAAATAAATAATTTGGGGTATTAATTTTTTTTGATTTAATTTTACTTGTTGATTATTTGCTTTTAGGTACGTTTTAAAATCCAAAGTGTCGTTATACAGTTTACATGCAATTGGGACAAACAAATCTCTACCATGAAAACTATTCGATAAATTTTCAGGTCGCCAGATGATCTCCCATTGTTTTATATTTTGATAATTTGAATTTAAATAACTAAAAATTCCATTATCTGGTCCAATGTAATAATTCGAATCGGCTTTCAGAACAACCGTTTTTCGATCGCTACCGACACCCGGATCTACGACACAGATAAAAATTGTGTTATCAGGAAAATTTATTGTGATAGCTGGAATTAATATCGCTGCCGCATCAATATTAAATGCAGGTAGGTCGTGCATCAAATCAAGTACGGAGGCAGAAGGAGAATGATGATAAATTTTTGCTTTTAGTTGACCGACGTAGGGCCCTAAATAACCATAGTCTGTAAGTAGAACAATCATGCTCTAAAGTATAGACAAAAAAAAGCCGGGTAGATAACCCGGCTTTTTTAATATGTTTCTATTGTTTAAGCTTCAGCTGTTTCTTTTACATCATCCTCAACAATTTCACCTTCAGGACGATCAACTAATTCAACAATTGCCATTGGTGCATTATCACCAGGACGAAAGCCACACTTTAAGATTCTTAAGTAACCACCAGGGCGTTCCTTATAACGAGGTCCCAGAATATTAAATAATTTTGTTACCATGCTACGATCACGTAAGCGATCGAATACTAAACGGCGTTTAGAAACGCTATCTTCTTTAGCGATAGTAATTAATGGTTCTGCAACTCTTCTTAATTCTTTTGCTTTAGGAAGTGTTGTTGTAATTATTTCGTGATCAAATAATGATGTAGTCATATTACGAAACATCGCTTTACGATGACTACTATTTCTATTTAATTGACGACCACTTTGACGGTGACGCATGGTTCTGACCCTTTTTAGTAAACTAAATTATTCTTTAACTAAATAAAGAAACTGATTCTTTCTCTTCTTTTGCTTCTTTTAAACTTGGTGGTGGCCAGTTTTCAAGGCGCATACCTAAAGACAGTGCACGAGAAGCTAACACGTCTTTAATTTCTGTTAATGATTTCTTACCTAAATTTGGTGTTTTCAATAATTCTACTTCAGTACGTTGAATTAAATCACCAATGTAAAAAATTTGTTCTGCTTTTAAACAATTTGCTGACCGAACTGTTAATTCCAAATCATCGACTGAACGTAGTAAAATTGGATCAATTGCTGGCTCTTCTTCAGCTGCTTCAACTTCCGGCTTACCGGATAAATCAACAAAAGCTGACAGTTGATCTTGTAATATTGTTGCAGCACTTCGAATTGCTTCTTCTGGATCAATTGTGCCATTGGTTTCAAGCTCAATAACCAATTTATCCAAATCAGTACGTTTTTCCACACGGGCACGTTCGACAACATAGGCAATTCGTTGAATTGGGCTAAAGCTGGCATCTATTAATAATCGTCCTATTGGTCGATCTTCGTCTTCTGCAAGTTCACGTGCATTTGCAGGTTCATAACCACGTCCTGCTGTTACTTTCAAAGTCATGTTTAATGTGCCAGTCTTTGTGAAGTTTGCAATGACATGATCAGGATTAATACATTCAACATCGTGATCCAGCTGAATATCACCAGCAGTGACAACACAAGGACCTTCCTTACGAAGTGTTAAAGTTGCTTCATCACGCTCGTGCATTTGTAATGCCACACCTTTAAGGTTCAACAAGATATCAACCACATCTTCCTGAACACCATCAATAGTGGTGTACTCATGCAAAACACCTTCAATTTCAACTTCGGTGATTGCCGCACCTTTCATTGAAGATAACAAAATCCGTCTTAGAGCATTCCCTAATGTGTGTCCGAAACCACGTTCGAGTGGTTCTAAAACCACCTTGGCATGTGTTTCGTTTATTTGTTTAACATCTACAATTCGTGGTGTAAGAAAATCAGTAACAGAACCCTGCATGGATTAACCTCAAATAAAATTACATAATTGTGAAAAAGTCTGCTCGCACCTAAAATAGGTACAGCAGTTTTTAAATTCGTTACTTGGAATATAACTCAATAACCAAGTGTTCTTTAATATCAGATGGTAGTTCAGAACGTTCAGGTTTACTTTTGTAAATACCTTCCATCTTATTAAAATTAACATCTAACCAATCTGAAATACCACGCTGCTGAGCAATTTCTGCTGAAGCTTTTGTACGTAATTGATTTTTTGATTTCTCAGATAGGGAAATTGTATCACCAGGTCGAACCGATGCTGATGGTACATTCAATTTAGTACCATTTAACTGAATGGCATTATGTTTTACCAACTGACGTGCTTCAGAACGTGATGAACCAAAACCCATTCGGTAAACAACGTTATCTAAACGTGATTCCAGAAGTTGTAGTAAGTTTTCACCAGTTGATCCTTTTAAACGATCAGCTTCTTTATAATAGTTTCTGAATTGACCTTCAAGAACACCGTAGATACGACGTAATTTTTGTTTCTCACGTAATTGAACAGCGTAATCGGAGTTACGTGTTCGACGTTGACCATGCTGGCCTGGAGGAAACGGGCGATTTTCAATTGCACATTTGCCACTGAAGCACTTCTCACCTTTCAAAAACAATTTCTCACCTTCACGGCGACATTGACGACATTTAGATCCAATATATCGAGCCACGGACTAATTCTCCTGTTTAAACGCGACGTTTCTTCGGTGGACGACAACCATTATGAGGTATCGGCGTCACGTCAGAAATATTTGTAATTTTAAAACCAAGTCCATTTAATGCACGAACTGCAGATTCACGACCAGGACCAGGTCCCTTCACGTTCACTTCCAAATTCTTCATTCCAAATTCTTGAGCAACTTTACCCGCTCTTTCTGCAGCAACCTGCGCCGCAAATGGCGTACTTTTACGAGAACCACGGAAGCCTGAACCACCAGCAGTTGCCCAACAGAGCGCATTACCTTGACGATCACTGATGGTAACAATAGTGTTATTAAAAGAAGCATGTACGTGGGCAATGCCATCGACAATATTCTTCTTTTCTTTTTTACGTGCCCGTGTTGCTGTTTTAGTTGCCATTTATCTTTTATATCCTGTATCGAATTCTATCTATATCGTTTAATTGCTTAGCGTTTTATAGGCTTGCGAGGACCTTTACGGGTACGGGCATTGGTTTTAGTTCGTTGACCACGTAATGGCAAACCACGACGATGACGAATACCACGATAACTGCCTAAATCCATTAAACGTTTAATGTTCATTGAAACTTCTCGTCGCAAATCACCTTCAACAGTGAATTTAGCAACTTCGGCTCGTAATGACTCTAACTCAGATTCAGCAAGATCTTTAATTTTAGCATCTGGCTTAATACCACTGGCTGTGCATATCTTTTGTGCACGAGTGTTGCCAATACCATAAATTGCGGTTAATGCAATTACAGTGTGTTTTTGTACTGGTATATTTATTCCTGCTATACGGGCCATTACGCCAACTCCAAAATCTAATTAATTACGCCACAAGCGCACGAAGGCGCGCCATGGTACTTATAAACAAGCTATTTTTCAAGTCATTATGGACTATTTTATCCACTATTTGACCTAAACCCTTGATATTAACCCTGTCTTTGTTTATGACGAGGTTCAACACATATAATTCGAACTACACCCTTGCGCTTAACTACTTTGCAGTTTCGGCATAATTTCTTAACTGATGCTCGGACTTTCATTTCTATCTCCAACTGTTGCCCTAATTAACAACAATAACTAGTTTACTATCGCAACATTCCGGTGTTGCCCTGACCTTTCAGATTCGCTTTTTTCATTAAGCCTTCATATTGATGAGACATTAAATGCGCCTGAACCTGAGCCATGAAATCCATCACGACCACGACAATAATCAATAATGATGTACCACCAAAATAGAATGGTAAATTGTTCCAATGTAAACGCATTAATTCAGGCAACAAACAAACAGCGGTAATATAAAAAGCACCAATTAATGTTAATCGGCCTAATATGCTATCAATGTATTTAGCAGTTTGCTCACCCGGACGTATACCCGGTACAAATGCGCCAGATCGTTTCAGGTTATCTGCTGTTTCTTTCGGGTTAAACATTAACGCCGTATAAAAGAAACAGAAAAATATAATGGCGATTGCATATAACAAGACATACAAAGGTTGCCCAGGTGAAATATAAGTTGCGAAATCGGATAACACAGCACCAAAGCCTTCATCACTATTACTTCCAACCCAACCAACTAAGGTGGCAGGAAACAATATTATACTCGATGCAAATATGGGTGGAATTACACCAGCCATGTTCACTTTTAATGGTAAATGGCTACTTTGAGCCGCATACATTTTTCGGCCTTGTTGCCGTTTCGCATAATTAACTGTAATGCGCCGTTGCCCGCGTTCCATGAAAACAACAAACATAATAACGGAAACAATTATCAGCATTATAGCAACAATGTCACCGGCACTAAACTCACCTTTGCCACCTAGAGATAAGGTTTGCATCACTGCTGGTGGTAACCCAGCAACAATACCGGCAAAAATTATCATTGATATCCCATTTCCTATGCCACGCTCAGTGATTTGTTCTCCAAGCCACATTAGGAACATGGTGCCCGTTGTTAATGTCACAACGGTTGTAAAATAAAATGTGTAAAGATTATCATACATTACCAGGTTAGGTGTTCTGGCCAATGCCACTGCGACACCAAGGCCCTGAAAGAGAGCCAAACCCAGTGTACCGTAGCGGGTATATTGAGTAATTTTTCGTTTCCCAGCTGCACCTTCTTTACTAAGCTGTTCTAATTTAGGGTGAACTTTTGTCAGCAATTGCACAATAATGGATGACGAAATATAAGGCATTATACCCAATGCAAAAACGGATAAACGCGCTAATGCACCACCGCCAAACATATTGAACATACCAAGAATGCCGTCTTTATTTTGATCAAACAAGCTCGCCATTTCAGCAGGATTAATACCTGGAACCGTAATGTACGAGCCGATACGGAATACCAGTAAAGCACCCATCAAGAATAATAAACGATGACGTAATTCAGTAAAACGTCCTGTAGTTGCACCCGGAGCAGCCATTATTCTTCGATTTTCCCGCCAGCTGCTTCAATTGCGGCACGTGCACCCTTAGATACTCGTAAACCTTTTACAGTTACTTTTTTATCTAAACTTCCAGATAACATCACTTTAACGTGTTTGATGTTTTTACTGATAATATTGGCTTCTTTTAATGCAGCGATATCAACAACATCTGCATTGACTTTAGCCAGTTCTGATAATCGAACTTCAGCCGTGATAAAACCAACGCGTGAACTAAAACCAACTTTTGGTAGACGTCTTTGCAAAGGCATTTGACCACCTTCAAAACCAATCTTAGGCAGCCCACCTGAACGTGATTTTTGACCTTTATGTCCGCGGCCACATGTTTTACCTAAACCGGAACCAATACCACGTCCTACACGTTTCGCAGTCGTTTTTGATCCTTCTCCAGGCTTGAGTGAATTTAATCGCATTTTAACTTTCCTCGATTCTTACCAGGTATGAGACTTTATTTGCCATGCCTCTAGTGCAAGGGGTATCTTCAACTTCAACCGTATGGTGCAGTCGACGCAAGCCCAAACCAGTTACACAAGCCTTATGCCCTGGTGTTCGACCATGCATGCTTTTTGTTAAAGTTACTTTCATTGTTTTCTTTGCAGCCATTTCTATACCACTTAAAATAATTTATTTAATATCTTCTAATTTCAAACCGCGTTTTGCAGCGACTTGTTCAGGAGATGTCATATTTGCCAATCCACGAATTGTTGCATTCACAACATTAATAGGATTGTTACTACCAATACATTTTGCCAGAACATTATGCACGCCAACCACATCAAACACCGCTCGCATAGGGCCACCTGCGATTACACCGGTACCTTCCGATGCTGGCTTCATAAACACTTTTGCTGCGCCATGAGAGGAAGTTATTGGATACTGTAATGTACCATCAGTTAAAGCAATTTTACGCATATTCTTACGTGCATTTTCCATTGCCTTCTGTATGGCAATCGGCACTTCACGCGCCTTACCTTGACCAAAGCCAACTTTTCCATTGCCATCACCAACCACGGTTAATGCTGAAAAACCAAAAATTCGACCACCTTTAACAACTTTTGCAACACGACGTACTGCTACTAATCGTTCTTGCAAGCCATCACTAGGACCTTTTTTCTCGAATGCTGCTGCCATAATAAACCTTTAAAATTGTAATCCTGCTTCACGTGCTGCGTCAGCCAGTGCTTTAACACGGCCATGATATTTAAAACCGGAGCGATCAAATGCTACCTTTTCAATACCGGCGGTTTTTGCTTTTTCTGCAATTGTTTTTCCTACCAAAGCGGCGGCATCTTTATTGCCGGTCACTTTAACCGAGCTTTTAACGTCTTTTTCTAAAGTTGATGCACTCGCAACAACTTCTGCACCGTTGGGTGCTATCAATTGAGCATAGATATGACGTGGCGTACGATATACCGATAAACGATGCACACCAATCTCTTTAATCTTTGCTCTTGCGCGACGCGCTCTACGAATTCTTGAATCTTTCTTATTCATCATTTATGCCTTATTTTTTCGTGCTATTTCTTTTTAGCTTCTTTTCGAACGATATGTTCGTCAGAATACTTAACACCTTTACCTTTGTAAGGTTCTGGTGGTCGATAAGCTCGAATCTCTGCTGCAACTTGACCGACTACTTGCTTATCCATACCTTTAATAACAACTTCAGTTTGACTCGGAGTTTCGATTGTTATTCCTTCAGGAATTGCATGCTCAACAGGATGCGAAAAACCTAAGGTTAAATTCAGCACTTTACCTTGAGCTTGTGCACGATAACCAACACCAACCAACTCCAGTTTACGTTCGAAACCAGTAGTTACGCCAGTTATCATATTGTTAATTAATGAACGTGCCGTACCGGATTGAGCAATTGCAGCTTTACCCGCTTGTACTGGAGCAAATGACACCACATTATCTTCTTGAGACAATTTAACAAACTCATGGATATTTTGCTCTAGCGTTCCTTTAGAACCTTTTACACTCACCTTTTGACCGCTAATGGTTACATCAATGCCTTTTGGTATTGTTAATGGTGTTAGTCTTGCCATCGCTCTTAATCCTATAAATTTTTAAATATAAAAACTATTATAAATAATTCTACTTTATTCAACGAAACACAATATTTCGCCGCCACAACCTTCTTTCTTTGCAGCACGGTCGGTCATTAAACCTTTCGATGTGGACACAATAGCAATACCTAGACCACCCATTGCATTTGGAATTTCGTCTTTACCTTTGTAAATACGAAGTCCTGGACGACTAACGCGTTTAATCGTATCGATCACAGGTTTTCCATCATAATATTTTAATTCAACAACCAGGTCTTTCTTGTTGTTTTCTTTATCTTCGGTTTTGTATCCGAGGATATAACCTTCGTCTTCCAACACTGTTGCAATTGCAACTTTCATTGTAGAAGAAGGCATCGATACAGTTACTTTATTCGCAGATAAACCATTGCGAATTCGGGTTAACATATCTGAAATTGGATCGGTCATCATAATTCTAAATCTCCTAAACTCTACCAGCTGGCCTTGCGTAAACCAGGCACATCACCACGCATAGTAGCTTCACGTAATTTGTTACGGCATAAGCCGAATTTTCTGTAAACAGCATGTGGACGACCCGTAATACGACAACGTCGTTGAACACGTGATGGGCTTGCATTACGTGGTAATTTTTGCAGTTTTTGTTGTGCTGCCTGACGATCTTCATAACTAAAACTCATATCATGAATAATAGCCTTTAAAGCGGTACGTTTTTCAGCAAACTGTTTAACCAGTTTAATGCGTTTCTTTTCACGTTCAATCATGGATCGTTTAGCCATGTTAGTTACCTTTTTTAATTTTCTTAATAGGAAAGTTGAATGCATGTAACAGCGCTCTACCTTCATCATCTGTTTTAGCGGTTGTTGTAATGGTTATATCCATACCGCGAATCGTATCAATCTTGTCATAATCAATTTCAGGAAATACGATTTGTTCTTTAATGCCCATGCTGTAATTACCACGACCATCAAATGATTTACCATTTAATCCACGGAAATCACGAATTCGAGGAATTGCAATAGTTATCAGTCTTTCTAAGAACTCAAACATGCGTTCACGACGTAAAGTTACTTTACAACCAATTGGCCAACCATCACGAATCTTAAAACCCGCAATTGATTTTCGCGCATTACGAACTATCGGCTTTTGACCTGCAATTTTTTCCATATCAGCAACAGCAAAAGTCATTACTTTTTTATCACTAACAGCAGCACCAACACCCATATTCAGTGTAATTTTAGTTATTCGAGGAACTTCCATAATACTTTTGTATTTGAACTGATCCTGAAGTTCTTTTACGACTGACTCGTTATAAAAATTTTGTAATGTAGACATTTACGTAACCTGATTCTGACTATAATTTAATTTATTAACACTATTAAGCGTCAAGCACTTCATCATTTGATTTAAAATAACGGACTTTTTTGCCATCTTCTAAAATTTTAATACCGACTCGATCCGCTTTTCCTGTAGTAGGATTTGCTAACGCAATATTCGACATATTTATCGGCATTTCTTTTTCAATAATTCCACCGGGTGTTCCATCATTTGGATTGCCACGCTGATGTTTTTTAGCGATATTGATATTCTCAACAATAGCCCGATTTGTTTCACGATTAATGCTAACAACTGATCCGGTTTTACCCTTATCTTTACCAGTTATTACAATAACATCATCACCTTTTTTAATCTTTTGCATGACTTTTTCCTGACTTATAACAACCGACTTATAATACTTCGGGTGCTAACGAAATAATTTTCATAAACTTTTCATTACGTAACTCACGAGTTACCGGTCCAAAGATACGAGTACCTATTGGTTGTAGCTGTGCATTTAATAGCACTGCTGAATTACTATCAAAACGAATAATAGAGCCATCACTACGACGAACACCTTTTTTCGTTCTTACGACAACGGCATTATAAACATCACCTTTTTTCACTTTACCGCGAGGAATAGCTTCTTTAATGCTAACCTTAATAATATCACCAATACCTGCATAACGGCGCTTTGATCCGCCAATAACTTTAATACACTGAACTCGGCGTGCACCACTGTTATCTGCAACAGTTAGGTTTGATTGCATCTGAATCATATTTTATTCCAACCTTATATATTTATATCTTCAATTATTTATCAAATTAAATAATTGTTGCACGCTCATTAATTTTAACTAAACGCCAATTTTTAGATTTGGACAATGGACGACAAGCACTAATAGTAACAAGATCACCTTGTTTACATTCGTTATCTTCATCATGCGCCATTAACTTGGTTGAACGTTTAATTGTTTTTCCATAACGTGGATGTTTAACGCGACGCTCAATTAACACTGTAATTGATTTATCCATCTTGTTACTAACCACACGCCCAGTTTCTGTGCGCAATTCTGTTTTAGCTTCTGTTTTATTATCAACCATTATGCATTACTCGCTTTTTGCTTCAGCACAGTTTTTACTCTAGCAATATTTCGGCGCACATTTTTAAACTGATGTGGCTTGGATAACTGATCTGTACCTTGTTGCATGCGTAAATTAAATTGCTCACGTAACAATTCAATCAGCTCTTTATTAAGCTCATCAACTGTTTTATCTCGTAATTCATTTGCTTTCATTACAATACCGTCCGCGATACAAATGCTGTTAAAATCGGTAGTTTCGCAGCCGCTAACTGAAAAGCTTCACGCGCTACTTCTTCACTCACACCTTCCATTTCATACAACATACGACCTGGTTGAACCTGGGCTACCCAATATTCAACATTACCCTTACCTTTACCTTGTCTAACTTCTAAAGGCTTTTTCGAAATAGGTTTATCCGGAAATAAACGAATCCATATTTTTCCGCCACGTTTAATATGACGAGTCATGGCACGACGAGCAGCTTCAATCTGACGAGCTGTTACACGACCACGCGTTGTTGCTTTTAAACCATATTCTCCAAAACTCACTTTACTACCGCGAAATGCCAAACCGCGATTACGGCCTTTCATTTGCTTTCTGAATTTTGTACGCTTTGGCTGCATCATAATAATTTACTCCTACGTAACTCGGTGTTATTTAGCCGCAGCTTTTTTAGTTGATGGTTTTCGTGGCTTTGCTGCAGGTTTAGCAGGCGCTTCTTCAGCAACCTCATTCATCCCAACAACTTCACCTTTAAATATCCACACTTTAACGCCAATAATACCGTATGTTGTTAACGCCTCAGCAACACCATAATCAATATCTGCACGTAATGTATGAAGTGGTACGCGACCTTCACGATACCATTCTGAACGTGCTATTTCAGCACCATTCAAACGGCCACCTACATTCACTTTAACGCCTAAGGCACCAAGACGCATGGAATTGGTAACCGCGCGTTTCATTGCCCGACGAAACATAATTCGACGTTCTAATTGCTGCGCGATGCCTTCAGCAACTAATTGCGCATCCATCTCAGGTTTACGAACTTCTTCAACATTGATATGAACATTAGGAATGCCCATCATAGCTGAAACTTCTTTACGTAACTTTTCGATGTCTTCGCCTTTTTTACCAATCACGATACCCGGTCTGGCAGTATGTATTGTGACACTGGCATTACCGGCTGTGCGTTCTATTTGAATGCGACTGACAGATGCCTGATATAATTTTTTCTTTAAGTAAGCGCGAACTGTCAGATCTTCATTTAAATAATTTGCATAATCACGTGTTTCTGCAAACCATTTCGATGTCCAGTCTTTAACAATGCCTAATCTAATACCAATTGGATGTACTTTTTGACCCATAACGTGCTCGCTCTTTTCCTACTTATCCGCAACAAAAACCGAAATATGGCTTGTTGGTTTTAATATATGATTCACTCTACCTTTCGCACGCGCTCTCCAGCGGCGAAGTGTAGGTCCTTGGTCAACAAAGATTTTAGATACTTTTAATTCATCAATATCCACACCTTCATTGTGTTCAGCATTGGCAATCGCTGATTCTAACACTTTTTTAATAACAGCAGCCGCTTTTTTAGGGCTAAACGTTAATAGTTGCAACGCGCTCTCTACCGACTTACCACGAATCTGATCTGCAACCAGACGACATTTTTGTGGTGAAATACGCGTGTAACTTAATTTTGCTAACACTTCCATCTTGATATCCTCTTATCGTACCTTCTTATCGGCAGTGTGGCCGCGATAAGTTCGAGTAGCCGCAAATTCACCTAATTTATGACCAATCATGTTTTCAGTAATCATTACTGGCACATGTTGTCGTCCATTGTGAACGGCTATTGTAAAGCCAATCATATCTGGAATAATCATTGAACGACGAGACCAGGTCTTAATTGGTTTTTTACTTTGTGTGGCCTGTGCTTTTTCGATCTGCTTAAGCAGACTCTGATCGATAAATGGACCTTTTTTAATAGAACGTGGCACTTTTCAAATCCCTCAAATGTTATTTCTTATTACGATGACGTACGATCATTTTATCAGTACGCTTATTCTTACGTGTTTTATAACCCTTGGTTGGAACACCCCAAGGTGTAACAGGATGACGACCACCTGATGTTCTACCTTCACCACCACCATGTGGGTGATCTACCGGATTCATTGCGACACCACGAACTGTTGGACGAACACCACGCCATCGAGTAGCACCGGCTTTACCTAACTTACGTAGATTATGCTCCTGATTACTAACTGCACCGATAGTGGCACGACAATCAGATAATACTTTTCGCATTTCACCTGAACGTAATCGTAATGTTGCGTAACGACCTTCACGGGCAACTAATTGTGCTGATGTACCGGCACTTCTCGCTATTTGCGCACCTTTACCCGGTTTTAATTCGATACAATGTATAATAGTACCAACGGGTATATTTCGAATTGGTAAACTATTACCAGGCTTAATTGCAGCGTGTGCACCAGATTCGATAGCATCACCGGCTTTAACTTTCTGTGGCGCGATTATATAACGACGTTCACCATCTTTATACAATAACAATGCAATATTTGCACTTCGATTTGGATCATACTCAAGATGCTCCACAACAGCAGAAACCTCATCTTTTGTACGCTTAAAATCAATTACACGATAATGTTGTTTATGACCACCACCACGATGACGCGTTGTAATACGTCCCGCATTATTACGACCACCACTCTTGCTTTTCGCTTCAAGCAATGGCGCAAATGGTTTGCCTTTATGTAAATCAGGTGTTTTAACCTGAACAACATGCCGACGACCGGATGATGTTGGTTTTGCCTTGACTAATGCCATGACGCTATTCCTTATTAATCTTATTTCTAATTAGTTTCTATAATACTGATTATCTATTATCAATCAGTATCGTTTACAATTTAATCTTACTCAGCACCAGCAAACGTTATATCTTGACCCGCTTTAACACGCACATAGGCTTTTTTCCAATCTTTACGTTTACCCAGCTTGCCCTGTGCCCGCTTTGTTTTACCGGTAACATTACTGGTTTGAACTGACTCTACATCCACTTCAAACATTAATTTTACAGCTTGCTTAATCTCTGGCTTGGTTGCATCTGTAACAACTTTAAATACAACCTGATTACTTTGATCAGCTGCATTAGCACTTTTTTCTGATACTAGAGGTCCTAGTAGCACTTTCATTAATCTTTCCTGTTTCATGAAAGCGACTCCTCTAATTTTTTAATTGCACCGACAGTCATCAATACTTTTTCATTTCGAATTAATGTCACCGGGTCAATATATCCGGCTTCACATAAACCAACATTCGGTAAATTGCGAGCTGACTTAAATAATTTATCGTCTACATTTTCAGTAACAATCAAAACGTTTTTTAATAAATTTAATTTACTTAATTTATCAGCCAATGCCTTTGTTTTAATTTCATCAACTGAAAAAGAATCTATTACTATCAACCTTTCCTGACGAACTAATTCTGACAAAATCGAACGTAACGCGACACGATACATTTTCTTGTTGATTTTTTGCGAGAAATCCAGTGGCCGCGAAGCAAAAGTCTGACCACCACCACGCCATAAAGGACTTCGGATTGTACCTGCTCGTGCTCGACCTGTCCCTTTCTGACGGAATGGTTTAGCACCACCGCCGCGAACATCTGAACGTGTTTTTTGTGCTCTAGTACCTGAACGACCACCAGCTAAATAAGCAGTTACTGCTTGATGAACCAAGGCCTCATTAAAATCGCGCGCAAAATTATCATCCGAAACTGATACTGTTTTGGTTGATGCTTTTCCTGTCGCTGTGGTTAATGCCAATTCCATAATCCGAACCTTATGATTTTACTTTAACGGCTGGCGTAATTACTACATCGCCACCTTTAGCACCAGGAACAGCGCCTTTTACCAAGATTAAATTTCTTTCTTCATCCACTCGAACAACTTCAAGCGTCTGCATTGTGCGTTGCTTATCACCCATGTGGCCATTCATTTTCTTACCTTTAAAAACACGACCCGGTGTTTGGTTTTGCCCGATAGAACCCGTTGCTCTATGTGACAAAGAGTTACCGTGTGTCGCATCTTGCATAGCAAAATGGTAACGCTTAATAACACCTGCAAAACCTTTACCGATGCTTTTGCCCGTCACATCAACTTTTTGCCCAGCTTCAAAAATACCGACTTTGATTTCGCCACCAACAGCCATATCTTCACCTTCGCCAGATGCTAATCGAAATTCCCACAAACCACGTCCTGCTTCAACACCCGCCTTTGCAAAATGACCTGCTTTCGGCTTAGATACACGAGATGCTTTTTTAGAACCAGTCGTTACTTGTACTGCACGATAACCATCATTATTAATGGTTTTCAATTGCGTTACCCGGTTAGGCTCAACTTCAATGACAGTAACCGGTGTTGATGCACCGTCTTCACTAAATACTCGAGTCATACCTACTTTTTGACCAACGATACCAATAGTCATAATCTTCTCACTTAATTCAATTTAATCTGAACATCGACACCAGCAGCTAAATCCAGTTTCATTAAAGCATCAACTGTTTTATCTGTCGGATTAACAATATCCATCAATCGTTTGTGCGTACGAATTTCGTATTGATCTCGCGCATCTTTATTGACATGCGGTGAAATCAAAATTGTATAACGCTCAATTTTTGTTGGTAAAGGAATAGGACCTTTTACCTGAGCGCCAGTGCGCTTAGCAGTTTCAACAATCTCACGAGCAGATTGATCGATCAATCGATAATCAAATGCTTTAAGACGAATGCGGATATTTTGATTAGTCGCCATATTTTTATTACTCAACCTTTTGTCAAAACTACTTATTAATGTAAAACCTATTAGATTTTACGAATCATATTTTTTAAAACTATCTAACTTAACTGTTTTAAAACTTACGTTATTCTACTACTCGATTATTTTAGCAACCACACCAGCGCCAACAGTACGGCCACCTTCACGAATCGCAAATCGTAAACCGTCTTCCATCGCAATTGGTGCAATCAACGTTACGGTCATTTGTACGTTATCACCGGGCATCACCATTTCAGTACCTTCGGGTAAATCACAAGCACCCGTTACATCGGTAGTACGAAAGTAAAACTGGGGACGATAACCATTAAAAAAGGGTGTGTGGCGCCCGCCTTCGTCTTTGCTTAACACATACACTTCGGCTTCGAATTTTGTGTGTGGTTTAATTGAACCGGGTTTTGCCAATACCTGGCCACGTTCAACTTCTTCACGTTTGGTGCCACGTAATAACACGCCGACGTTGTCGCCTGCCATGCCTTCGTCTAATAATTTTCGAAACATTTCAACACCGGTACACGTTGTTGTGGCTGTTTCTTTTACGCCAACAATTTCAATTTCGTCTCCAACATGGACTACGCCACGTTCAATTCGGCCGGTTACGACTGTACCGCGACCGGATATTGAGAATACGTCTTCCACTGGCATTAAGAAGTCACCGTCAACGGCGCGTTCTGGCATCGGGAAGTAGGTATCCATCGATTCGATTAATTTTTCGATTGAGGGAATTCCGATATCGCTGGTGTCGCCTTCGAGTGCTTTTAGTGCGGAACCGGTGATAATGGGGGTGTCGTCGCCTGGAAATTCATACAGATCCAATAATTCACGCACTTCCATTTCGACCAATTCTAATAATTCTTCGTCGTCGACCATGTCGGCTTTGTTTAGGTACACTACGATGTACGGTACGCCAACTTGTCGTGATAATAAGATATGTTCGCGCGTTTGTGGCATGGGGCCATCCGCTGCGGAACACACTAATATCGCGCCATCCATTTGTGCTGCACCGGTTATCATATTTTTAACGTAATCGGCATGTCCCGGGCAATCCACGTGCGCATAATGGCGGATTTCTGATTCGTATTCTACATGGGCTGTCGCGATGGTTATGCCGCGCGCACGCTCTTCTGGAGCACTATCTATGTTCGCATAGTCTTTAAATTCACCACCGTGTTTCTCTGCCATCACTTTCGTTAACGCCGCTGTCAATGTGGTTTTACCATGATCAACATGCCCGATTGTGCCTACGTTGATATGGGGTTTGGTTCGTTCAAATTTTTCCTTTGACACTGTGCTTGCCCTCTTTTATATACTTTTTAATTTAATTAATTATTTCAACTAAGATGCTTTCTTAACGACAGCATCTGCAATACTATTTGGTGCTTCGTTGTATTTAGCGAATTCCATTGCGTATGTAGCTCGACCTTGTGTTGCTGATCGTAAGTCTGTTGCATAACCAAACATTTCAGCTAACGGAACTTCTGCACTAACAACTTTACCACTCGGACTATCTTCCATACCTTGAATCATACCGCGGCGACGATTCAAATCACCAACCACATCACCCATATAATTTTCAGGGGTTACCACTTCAACCTTCATGACAGGCTCAAGTAATACTGGACTCGCTTGATTAGCACCGGATTTAAAGCCCATAGAACCGGCTATTTTAAACGCCATTTCCGATGAATCCACATCATGATACGAACCATCATAAAGCGTTACTTTAACATCAACTACTGGATATCCGGCAATAACACCATTAGTCATTTGCTCTTGAATACCTTTATCAACAGCGTTAATAAATTCTTTTGGTACTACACCACCAACAATTTCATTTACAAACTCGTAACCGACACCTGCTTCTTGTGGCTCTAGCTTCAACCAAACATGACCATATTGTCCACGACCACCTGATTGACGTACAAACTTGCCTTCAGATTCAATTGCCTTACGAATTGTTTCGCGATAAGCAACTTGAGGAGCACCAACATTTGCACCCACGTCAAATTCACGCTGTAAACGATCAACAATAATTTCTAAATGTAACTCACCCATACCAGAAATAATTGTTTGGCCGGATTCTTCATCGGTATGCACACGGAAAGAAGGATCTTCTTGTGCTAACTTACCAAGGCCAATACCCATTTTCTCTTGATCCGGTTTTGTTTTTGGTTCAATCGCAACAGAAATAACTGGTTCAGGAAATTCCATGCGTTCTAATGTAATAATGTTATCAAGTGCACATAAAGTATCGCCAGTTGTAACATCTTTTAAACCAATTGCGGCAGCGATATCGCCAGCCAACACTTCTTTAATTTCTTCTCGAGAGTTAGCATGCATTTGCACAATACGACCAACTCGTTCCTTTTTACTTTTAACGGGGTTGTAAACAAAATCACCTGAATTCAATACACCAGAATAAACTCGAAAAAAGGTTAATGTACCAACAAATTTATCTGTCGCAATCTTAAAAGCTAATGCTGCAAATGGTTCAGTATCTGAAGGTGGACGCACGGCTTCAGTTTCATCTTTATCATCCAATATTCCAGTAATTGGCGGAACATCAACAGGTGAAGGCATTAATTCAACAACCGCATCCAACATTGCTTGAACGCCTTTATTTTTAAAAGCCGTGCCACATAATGCAGGAACAATCTCATTATTCAAAGTACGAATACGTAAACCCTGTTTAATTTCATCATTGGAAAGATCACCTTCTTCAAGGTATTTTTCCATTAACGCTTCATTTCCTTCAGCAGCAGCTTCTATCATTTTTTCACGGTATTCATCACACTGCGCTTTCATGTCATCCGGTATATCTTTTTCTTCGTATGTCACACCACGATCTTCGTCATTCCAGAAGATGGCCTTCATTCGAATCAAATCGACCAGACCCAGAAAGTTTTCTTCAGCACCAATAGGCAACTGAATAGGAATAGCATTTGAACCTAAACGGTCATTAATTTGATTTACTACTCGCAAGAAATCTGCACCAGCACGATCCATCTTATTAACAAAGGCCAAACGCGGCACATTATATTTATTAGCCTGACGCCATACTGTTTCAGATTGTGGCTCTACACCACCAACCGCACAAAATACTGAACAGGCTCCATCCAATACACGCAATGAACGCTCAACTTCAATTGTGAAATCAACGTGTCCGGGAGTATCAATAATATTAATTCGATGCTCTTTAAACTGCTGATCCATGCCACTCCAGAAACAAGTAGTAGCAGCAGAAGTAATTGTTATGCCACGCTCTTGTTCCTGCTCCATCCAATCCATAGTCGCAGCACCATCATGCACTTCACCAATTTTGTGTGAAATACCGGTGTAAAATAATACTCGCTCTGTAGTTGTCGTCTTACCTGCATCAATGTGAGCCATGATGCCTATATTACGATAACGTTCGATTGGAGTCTGACGAGCCACTTTAAAAACCTCTAATTAAACTCATTTACCAGCGATAATGAGCAAACGCTTTGTTTGCTTCAGCCATACGGTGTGTATCTTCGCGTTTTTTAACAGCTGTGCCACGATTGCTCAACGCATCTATAATTTCACCCGCTAATCGTAACCCCATACCTTTTTCATTTCGTTTACGTGCAGCTTCGACTAACCAACGCATCGCTAAAGCATTTCGACGACTAGCGCGCACTTCAACAGGCACTTGATAGGTAGCACCACCAACACGACGTGATTTCACTTCAACTGTTGGACGAACATTTTCTAAAGCGGTTTCCAATGCTTCAACTGCATCGTTACTGCCTTTCTCAAGAACTTTATCTAAAGCCCCATAAACGATTTTTTCAGCAACGGATTTCTTGCCACTTAACATCACCATGTTAATAAATTTAGCAACCATCTCTGATCGATACTTGGGATCCGGGATAATGTCTCTTTTCGCTGCTGAATGTCGTCTTGCCATATCAAATATTTCCTAAATAACGTTTAAGATTTTGGTCGTTTCGTGCCGTATTTTGAACGACTGTTTTTTCTATCTGCTACACCAGAGGTATCCAATGAGCCACGTACTACATGATATCGAACACCCGGTAAATCTTTTACCCGACCGCCTCGAATCAGCACTACGGAATGTTCTTGTAAGTTATGACCTTCACCACCAATATAGGAAGTCACTTCAAAGCCGTTAGTTAACCGCACACGAGCTACTTTACGCATCGCTGAGTTTGGTTTTTTCGGTGTTGTTGTGTATACACGCGTACACACACCACGACGTTGCGGACATGCTTCTAAAGCAGGAACCGTGCTTTTTTCTATTTTGCGTTTACGTGGTTTACGCACTAATTGGTTGATTGTAACCATTTCTTTACTATCTCCAGAAAGTAAACGACAGGTCGGATGACCGACCTGTCGCGAGCCCAGAATTGTATTAAATCTAGGAGTTTGCTGTCAACTATCTAACGAAGATATATGACAGATTTTGCTAATATTCGACTATTTTTTACTAAATTTAGCCTTCACTTGCTGATGTTGGCGCTTCTTCAACAGCTTTTGCCAATTCTGCCTCTAAATTAGCAACATCGTCCTCACGTTGATCCCGTTGCCGACGTCGTTCAGCATGGTAGGCCAAACCGGTTCCAGCCGGGATTAATCGACCCACAATGACGTTTTCTTTAAGACCATGCAGATGATCAATCTTGCCAGTAACAGCAGCTTCGGTTAATACCCGAGTCGTTTCCTGGAATGATGCAGCAGAGATAAACGATTCAGTTGCTAACGATGCTTTGGTAATACCCAACAGAATATGAGCAAATTTAGCCGGTATTTTGTCGTTGGCTATCAGGCGATCATTCTCATCAAGTAAACGGCTCTTATCAAGTTGCTCACTTTTCAGGTAATTAGAATCGCCCGGATCGGCAATTTCAATTTTACGAAGCATTTGACGCACAATCACTTCGATATGCTTGTCATTAATTTTTACACCTTGCAAACGATACACATCCTGGACTTCATTTACGATATAGGTATTTAATGCTTCAACACCTAACAAACGCAAGATATCATGAGGATCCAATTCACCTTCGGCAATCATTTCACCCTGTTCAACAAATTCACCTTCAAACGCGGTGATATGACGCCATTTTGGAATCAGCGCTTCATAGTGATCGCCTTCCGGTGGTGTAATCATTAAACGTTGTTTACCTTTGGTTTCTTTACCAAACCCAACCGTGCCACTAATGGCTGCTAAAATTGCGGGTTCTTTTGGTTTACGTGCTTCAAATAAATCGGCAACACGCGGTAGACCACCGGTAATATCACGAGTTTTTGATGACTCTTGTGGAATTCGAGCTAATACATCACCAATACCAACGGTATCACCATCGGCTTTAATAATAATTGCACCGGCAGGCATGATGTATTGTGCAGGAATCTCGGTTCCGGCAATCATTAAATCATCACCATTTTCGTCAATCAGTTTTAACATCGGACGTAAGTCTTTTGCTGCACTGGAGCGTTGTTTAGGATCGATTACAACCATGGTTGTTAATCCAGTAATATCATCCACTTGAGATTGCACTGTTAGACCATCGGTAATATCAGCAAATTGAACTTTACCGGCA
The DNA here is from genome assembly GCA_964403805.1 of uncultured Thioalkalispiraceae bacterium. Lineage (GTDB taxonomy): Bacteria > Pseudomonadota > Gammaproteobacteria > UBA6429 > Thiohalophilaceae > CAYQUC01. Next base: position 46,906 of record CAYOHQ010000001.1, read on the forward strand.
ACTTCAGTAATAACCGGATGGGTATGCGGATCCCAGTTTGCCAGAATCTTACCGGGTTCAACGGCATCATTATCATTAATCGTCAGCACCGCACCATAAGGCAGTTTATAACGCTCACGTTCGCGACCGTGCTCATCCAATACGGTGATTTCACCAGAACGAGAAACCGCTACATTATTGCCACTTTCATGACGAACCGTTTTCATATTATGTAAACGAACCGTACCCTTGGTTTTTATTTGAATATTATTAACAGAGGCGGATCGACTCGCTGCACCACCAATATGGAAGGTACGCATGGTTAACTGTGTTCCGGGTTCACCGATACTTTGTGCTGCAATAACACCAACCGATTCACCTTGATTCACCAAGTGCCCTCTAGCCAAATCACGACCATAGCAGCTACTACAAATACCGTAACGCGCTTCACAAGTAATTGCTGAACGGACTGACATGCTATCTATACTGAGATCTTCGAGTTTTGCTACCCATGCTTCGTCGAGTAATGTATCTCGGGCTATGATTGTTTCACGTGTGTTTGGATCAATAACGTCTTTAGCAACAATTCGTCCTAATACCCGCTCACGTAAAGGTTCAACAACATCACCACCTTCAATTAATGACGATACGATAATGCCATTTTCGGTGCCGCAATCAACATCGGTCACTACTAAATCTTGAGAAACATCGACTAAACGACGCGTCAGATAACCGGAGTTAGCCGTTTTTAATGCAGTATCCGCCAAACCTTTACGAGCACCATGGGTTGAAATAAAGTATTGCAACACTGATAAGCCTTCGCGGAAGTTTGCTGTAATGGGTTGTTCGATAATAGAACCATCGGGTTTTGCCATCAAACCCCGCATACCAGCGAGTTGACGAATCTGAGCCGCAGAACCCCGCGCACCAGAATCGGCCATCATAAAGATAGAGTTAAACGAACGATCGGTTTCATCTTCACCTTTTTTATTTTTAACTGTGTAATTACCCAAGCCATCCATCATGGCTTTTGCTACCTGGTCATTTGTTCTTGACCAAATATCAACAACTTTGTTGTAACGCTCACCTGCGGTAACTAGACCAGAAGTGTATTGCTCCTGAATTTCTTTTACTTCGCTTTCAGATGCAGCGAGAATAGTCGCTTTTTCTTTCGGTATCACCATATCGTCAACACCAATGGAAACAGCGGCTTTGGTTGAATAACTAAAGCCGGTATACATCAATTGATCGGCAAAAATAACGGTCGCTTTCAAACCGAGTTTTCGATAGCAATAATTAATAAGTCCCGATATGGATTTTTTATTCATATCCTTATCAAAATTATCAAAACTTAAACCTTCAGGCGCGATTTCCCATAAAATCGCACGACCAATGGTAGTATCTTTTCGTGAGATTGTTTCGGTTCGGTTGCCTTCATCATCAAATGACACTTCAGTAATTCGAACGGTAACACGCGCTTGTATTGCAACATCACCATTTTGAAAAGCTCGTTGCACTTCACTGGTGTCCGCAAATATCATGCCTTCGCCTTTGGCGTTAATGCGCGAACGCGTCATGTAATACAAACCCAGCACCACGTCTTGTGATGGTACGATAATAGGCTCACCGTTTGCTGGTGATAATATATTATTCGTTGACATCATTAGTGTTCGTGCTTCTAATTGCGCTTCTAATGACAATGGCACGTGGACCGCCATTTGATCGCCATCGAAATCAGCATTAAATGCAGTACATACTAAAGGATGTAATTGAATCGCTTTGCCTTCAATCAACACAGGTTCAAATGCCTGAATACCTAAGCGATGCAATGTTGGCGCACGGTTAAGCATAATTGGATGTTCGCGGATAACTTCTTCCAGAATAGCCCACACTTCAGGACCTTCCCGCTCAACCATTTTCTTGGCTGCTTTAATTGTTGTTGCCAGACCGCGTAATTCCAATTTACTAAAGATAAATGGTTTGAATAATTCCAGACCCATTTTTTTCGGCAGACCACATTGATGTAAACGTAATGTTGGTCCAACCACAATAACGGAACGACCCGAGTAATCAACACGTTTACCCAGTAAGTTTTGACGGAACCGACCTTGCTTACCTTTAATCATATCCGCTAAAGATTTTAATGGACGTCTATTTGAACCAGTAATGGCACGACCACGTCGACCATTATCCAGTAGCGCGTCAACAGATTCCTGCAGCATGCGTTTTTCGTTACGTACAATAATATCGGGTGCATTTAAATCTAATAAACGTTTCAATCTATTGTTTCGATTGATAACGCGTCGATATAGATCATTCAGATCAGACGTTGCAAAACGGCCGCCTTCTAATGGCACTAAAGGACGTAATTCAGGTGGTAATACTGGTAATACTGTCATTACCATCCAACCCGGTTTGTTGCCGGATACCATAAAGGCATCAATTAATTTTAATCGTTTGCCTAATTTCTTTAATTTAGTTTCAGAGTTGGTTGCACCGATATCTTCGCGTAATTGTTCTGCTTCTTTCTTTAACTCTAATAATTTTAATAATTCGAAGATTGCTTCGGCACCCATGCGAGCATCAAATTCATCACCGTATTCTTCAATCGCTTCCAGATAACCTTCATCTGTTAATAATTGACCGCGCTCAAGTTGAGTCATCCCCGGTTCAATAACAACAAACGCTTCGAAATACAATATACGTTCGATGTCACGTAAGGTCATATCCAATAATAGACCCATACGAGATGGCAATGATTTCAGAAACCAGATATGCGCTACCGGGCTGGCAAGTTCAATATGCCCCATTCTATCCCGACGTACTTTAGAGAGAGTTACTTCAACACCACATTTTTCACATATAACACCACGATGTTTCAGGCGTTTGTATTTACCGCATAAACATTCGTAATCCTTAACCGGGCCAAAAATTTTGGCGCAAAATAAACCATCACGTTCCGGTTTAAATGTACGGTAGTTAATGGTTTCCGGCTTTTTAACTTCACCAAATGACCATGATCGGATTTTTTCCGGAGAGGCTAGGCCAATTCGGATGGCGTCAAAGTCTTCAACATGACCTTGTTGTTTTAGGATCTTAAGTAGATCTTTCACGTATTCACTCCTAACTAATTTTCAGGATATTTCTATAATAAAATTATTTTAAATATGATTAAAATTATTCCGTTTGCTCGAGTTCAATATCGATACCCAGCGAACGAATTTCTTTTAATAACACATTAAATGATTCAGGCATGCCTGCTTCCATATAATGGTCGCCATCAACAATGTTTTTATACATCTTGGTTCGACCATTCACGTCATCAGATTTAACCGTTAACATTTCTTGTAAAGTATATGAAGCACCATAAGATTCCAGTGCCCACACTTCCATTTCTCCGAAACGCTGACCACCGAACTGGGCTTTACCACCAAGTGGTTGTTGTGTTACCAAACTATAAGGCCCGGTTGAACGTGCATGCATCTTGTCATCGACCAGATGGTTCAATTTCAAGACGTACATGTAACCAACGGTTACCTGACGCTCAAACTGATTTCCTGTTCGACCATCAAATAAAGTTGTTTGACCTGTTGTTGGTAACCCGGCTAATTCGAGCAGCCCTTTAATTTCTGACTCTTGAACACCATCAAATACCGGAGTTGCAATTGGTACACCGGTTTTTAAGTTACCAGCAAGTTCAATTATCTCGGCATCATTGAATGACTTAAGATCTTCAACTTGACCACCACTGTGGTTATAGACTTTATCCAGATAATCACGTAAATCGGCAACCGCATTTTGCGATTGAAGCATTTCTCCGATACGCTCACCCATGCCTTTTGCGGCCCAACCAAGATGGGTTTCCAACACCTGACCAATGTTCATCCGTGATGGCACACCAAGAGGGTTCAACACGATATCAACAGGGACACCATGTTCATCATATGGCATATCTTCAACTGGCACGATCATGGAGATAACACCTTTGTTACCATGACGTCCCGCCATCTTGTCACCAGGCTGAATTCGACGTTTCACTGCTAAATGGACTTTAACCATTTTCAATACACCAGGAGCAAGATCATCACCGCCGGTTAGCTTGTCACGTTTTTCTTCAAACTTGGCTTCAAACTCTTTATCGAGCTGTTGTAGTTGTTCGGCAATGGTTTCCAACTGACTATTGGCATCATCATTTTTAAGTCTGATTTCAAACCATTTACTATTTTCCAGTTCATCAAGATATTCTTGAGTAATTTTGGAACCGGAAGACAGGTTATTGGGTCCACCAACGGCAACTTTGCCTAATAACATTTGCTCAACACGCTGATAAGCATCGCCTTGCATGATGCGCAATTGGTCATTAAAGTCTTTCTTGATGCGTGCCAGTTCTGAATTTTCAATGGCTTTCGCGCGTGAATCTTTTTCCAGACCATCACGAGTAAAGACTTGCACATCAATAACGGTACCACTGGCACCAGATGAAACACGCAATGACGTATCTTTAACGTCGGATGCTTTTTCACCAAAAATTGCTCTCAATAGTTTTTCTTCTGGTGTTAGCTGCGTTTCACCTTTTGGTGTTACTTTACCAACCAGAATATCACCGGCTTTAACTTCGGCACCAACATAAACAATACCGGCTTCATCTAATTTAGATAATGCAGATTCACCAACATTGGGAATATCACCTGAAATTTCTTCAGAACCTAATTTAGTATCACGAGCTACACAGGTTAATTCGACTATGTGTATCGTGGTATAGCGATCTTCTTTAACAACATTCTCGGATATTAAAATAGAATCTTCAAAGTTGTAGCCATTCCAGGGCATAAAGGCGATACGCATGTTTTGACCTAGTGCCAATTCACCCATATCGGTACTGGGACCATCAGCCATCACATCACCTTTAACGATAGTATCGCCAGGTTTAACTAATGGACGTTGATTAATACAAGTGTTCTGGTTTGAACGGGTGTACTTGGTTAAATTATAAATATCAACACCAGGTTCACCCGGTATTGTTTCATCATCATTAACTCGAACAACAATACGAGAAGCGTCAACAGCATCAATTACGCCACCACGTTCAGCGATAACAGTAACGCCAGAATCAATAGCAACCGTTGCTTCAATTCCGGTTCCAACCAATGGTGCTTGTGCACGTAATGTTGGCACAGCCTGACGTTGCATGTTTGACCCCATCAAGGCTCTATTGGCATCATCGTGCTCAAGGAATGGAATTAAACTTGCGGCAACCGATACAATTTGTTTCGGTGATACATCCATAAAGGTAATATCTTCAGGTGCGGCAATAGTAAATTCATTTAAGTGACGACAAGGAACAAGCTCATCTGTTAGGCGATTTTTATTATCCATACCGGCATTTGCCTGCGCGATAACGTGTTCACTTTCATCAATCGCTGATAAGTATTCGATATCATCGGTCACTTTACCATTTTTAACTTTACGATAAGGTGTTTCCAGGAAACCATAATGATTAGTTCGACCATAAACAGCTAAAGAGTTAATCAAACCAATATTAGGCCCTTCAGGAGTTTCGATAGGACAAACTCGACCATAATGCGTCGGATGCACGTCACGAACTTCAAAACCGGCACGTTCCCGCGTTAAACCACCAGGGCCTAATGCTGAAACCCGACGTTTATGCGTTACTTCTGACAGCGGATTATTTTGATCCATAAATTGTGATAACTGACTGGAACCAAAAAATTCTTTAATCGCAGCAGCTACTGGCTTGGCATTAATCATTTCCTGTGGCATTAAGTTATCAGCTTCTGCCAGAGTTAAACGCTCTTTTACTGCGCGTTCGACTCGAACCAAACCAACACGGAATTGATTTTCTGTCATTTCACCAACTGAACGAATTCGACGATTACCAAGATGATCAATATCATCCACCATGCCATTACCATTTCGAATATTGATTAATACATTGAGTACTTCAACAATATCTTCTTTAGATAAAACACCTTCGCCTTCAGTTTCTTTACGACCAACACGACGGTTGAACTTCATTCGACCTACTGCAGACAGATCATAGCGATCTGAACTGAAAAACAGGTTTTTAAATAATCCTTCGGCAGCATCTTTTGTTGGCGGCTCACCCGGACGCATCATTCGATAAATTTCAACTTGTGCTTCTAGTTGTGTTGAGGTTGAATCTATTCGTAAGGTATTAGAAATAAAAGCACCGTGATCGATATCATTGGTATAAATCGTTTGGAATTTTTTAGTTTTTGCTTCTTTCATTAATTCGATGAGTTCTTCTGTTATCTCATCATTAGCATTCGCAATCACTTCACCCGTTTCAGTATTAATTAACTCGGTTGTTAACGCCTTACCCAGCAAGTATTCATCTGGAATTTCAAGTTGCTTAAGACCGGCTTTTTCCATATCGCGAATATGTCGAACGGTGATTCGTCGACCTTCTTCAACAATAATCTTAGTCTTGGCTTTAATGTCAAAAGTCGCCATTTCACCCCGTAGGCGTTCTGGCACTAACTTCATCAATAAACCGTTCTTCGTGAACTCAAAATCTACATTTTCGAAATACATTGCTAGTATTTCTTCTGTGTCATAACCCAAGGCACGCAATAATACCGTTACTGGTAATTTACGACGTCGATCAATACGAGTAAAAACAGAGTCTTTAGGATCAAACTCAAAATCTAACCATGAGCCACGGTAAGGAATAACCCGGGCATTATGTAATAATTTACCGGATGAATGCGTTTTGCCTTTATCGTGATCAAAGAACACACCGGGTGAACGGTGTAATTGAGAAACGATTACGCGTTCAGTACCATTGATAACAAAGGTACCGTTATTCGTCATTAAGGGTAACTCACCCATATACACTTCTTGTTCACGAATATCTTTAACGACAGGTGTCTTTGCATCTTTATCGTAAATGACCAAACGCACTTTAACGCGTAACGGTGCAGAATAAGTAACACCGCGCATTTGACATTCTTTTACGTCAAAGCCTGGCGTACCTAATTTATAACTGACAAATTCCAACGCTGCATTTCCAGAATAACTTTTAATTGGAAATATTGAATGAAATGCTGCTTGCAAACCTTTTCGTGGACGGTCAGCAGGAGCAATATCCTCTTGCAAAAAAGCTTTATACGAGTTCGTTTGAATGGCAAGTAGATTTGGTACATCTATGACACTTGGTAAACGACTAAAGTTTTTACGGATACGTTTTTTTTCAGTGAACGAATAGCCCATTATATGCCCTATATTTGATCAATTTTGAAAAACAAAAACACATGTCATTAAAGTAATTCTTAAAACTGGTTTTTAATCCAGTCTTTAACTCAATGCATTTATCTTCGAAAACACGAAAATCCTGCAACATCAGTTAAAATTTATACTCTAATAGAAAGTACAAGGTTTAAGCTTTTGTTGCAGGAATATCGCAATTCCGTACTTACACTAACGTTAATTCGAACTTACTTAAGTTCGACTTCAGCGCCAGCTTCTTCCAATTGCTTCTTAACATCTTCAGCTTCAGCTTTTGGAGCACCTTCTTTAACAGTTGCAGGAACGCCTTCAACCATTTCTTTTGCTTCTTTTAAGCCTAAACCGGTAATAGCACGAATTGCTTTAATTACCGAAATTTTGTTTCCACCGAAGCTAGTCATCACTACGTTAAATTCATCTTTCTCAACAGCAGCACCGGCGTCACCACCAGCAGCTGGAGCAGCAGCAGCAACAGCAACAGCAGCTGTTACATTGAATTTTTCTTCCATAGCTTCAACTAGTTCAACAACTTCCATTACAGACATGTTGCTAATGCTTTCTAATATATCGTCTTTTGATACGGCCATTTTATTTCTCCTGATTAATCGATTTTATAATCGATATCAATTCTAGTGTTTAAATTGTTATGCAGATGCTTGTTTTTGGTCACGAACTGCTGCAATAGTACGAACCAGTTTTGCATTTGGTTCTGCTAATGTACGTACAAGTTTTGTAATTGGTGCTTGCATAACCGACATCAACATACTAATTGCTTGGTCTTTTGTCGGTAAGCTTGCTAGTCTATCCAAATCGCCTGGTCCTAATAACTGACCACCTATCGATAAGGCTTTAACTACCAATTTACTGTTTTCTTTTGAAAAGTCTTTTAAAACTCGAGCAGCGCCACCTGGATCTTCTTGCGAAAATGCCATGACTAGCGGCCCTGAGAATGATTCGACCATACATTCAAAATCAGTACCTTGTACTGCGCGTTTTGCTAAGGTATTTTTAACAACACGAAGATAGACACCATTATCACGCGATTTTGCGTGTAACGCTGTCATTTCGGTTGCGCTAATACCGGAGTATTCTGCTGTTACAGCAGACAACGCGTTTGCAGCAACTTCGGAGACTTCCGTTACAATAACTTGTTTTTCCTCTCGACTTAACGCCATGAGTATTTTCTCCTGGTTACAACATGTGATCATTTAAAATCACAAAGCTTCATAAAACACGATTTACTTATTATAAGTTTTCCTTAATAAGCATATCGCCCGTTCGGTGATCTTGCGTGGGCAAGCGGCACCATCTACGTTGGCTAAGGATCTTGTTTTTTCCTTATTAAGCAAATTTAGTTAAGTTTATTTTGATAAACCAAACTAACACTGCACCTACGGTCTTTGACGGACACTGATTTAATCAATATATTATTAAAACAGCGACCCAAAGTCTGTTGGCTATCCCGCTATAAATTAGCAGAACGACCTAATCATTAACTCAATTACAGAGTTGAATGATCCAATAAAATACCCGGTCCCATAGTTGAAGAGACAGATATTTTTTTGAAATATATACCTTTAGCGGATGATGGTTTGGCCTTATTTAAATCAGCCAGTAATGCTGACAAATTACCAATTAACGATGCCACATCAAACCCTACTTTGCCTATTGAACAGTGAATAATACCATTCTTGTCTGTTCGATATCGAACCTGTCCGGATTTAGCATTTTTTACCGCTTCAGCAATGTTTGGTGTTACGGTTCCCACTTTAGGGTTTGGCATTAATCCTCGTGGGCCTAAGATTTGTCCTAATGTACCAACAACACGCATTGCGTCTGGTGATGCAATGACGACATCAAAATCCATATTACCCTTTTTAACATCTTCAGCTAATTCATCCATGCCAACAATATCGGCACCTGCTTCTTTTGCAGCGTCAGCATTCGGGCCCTGCGTAAATACCGCGACACGGACATTTTTACCGGTACCATTTGGTAATACAGTTGCACCACGTACATTTTGATCTGATTTACGAGGATCAATACCAAGCATCACTGAAACATCAATTGATTCAGCAAATTTAACTTTAGGTAAATCACTTATTAATTTAAAAGCTTCCTCAGGGGCATAAACCTTACCTACCTCTACTTTCTCATTAATAGCTTTCATTCTTTTAGATAGTTTAGCCATGATTAAACGACTCCCTCTGTTTCGAGACCCATGCTTCTTGCTGTGCCTGCCAGAGTGCGTACTGCTGCGTCCATATCGGCGGCAGTTAAATCCGGATCTTTTATAGTAGCAATTTCTTCTAACTGAGCCCGTGTGACTTTACCCACTTTGTCTCGATTAGGAACAGCTGAACCACTTTTAATTTTTGCTGCCTTTTTCAATAAAATTGAAGCGGGTGGCGTTTTCGTAATAAAAGTAAAGCTTCGATCACTAAATACGGATATAACAACAGGAATCGGTAATCCTTGTTCTACACCTTGCGTTTTAGCATTAAAGGCTTTACAAAATTCCATGATATTCACACCGTGCTGACCTAAAGCAGGCCCTACTGGTGGACTCGGATTGGCCTGACCGGCCGGTACTTGCAGCTTGATATAAGCTTCAACTTTCTTCGCCATGATATTCTCCTAACTCGTGGGTACAAACGCTCTGGCTATCGAGCTCCCCGTTTAAATAAATTTAGCCTTTTTCTACCTGACCAAACTCAAGATCAACCGGTGTTGAACGTCCAAAAATAGACACTTCAACCTTAATACGGCTTTTGTCGTAATCAACATCTTCAACAACACCGTTAAAATCATTAAACGGGCCATCAATAATGCGCACAACTTCACCGGGTTCAAACAAGACTTTTGGTCTTGGTTTTTCAACACCTTCTTGCACTCGGTTAAGAATGTTATCTGCTTCTTTATCGCTAATCGGTGCAGGCTTATCCGAAGTACCACCAATGAACCCCATAACTTTAGGCACATCTTTCACTAAATGCCAGGTTTCTTCATTCATATCCATCTGAACCAGAACATAACCCGGGAAAAATTTTCGCTCGCTTTTGTGTTTGGTGCCGGCTCGCATCTCAACCACCTCTTCTGTGGGAACCATAATCTCACCAAATGCACTTTCCATTTCGTTTAACTTGATTCTTTCCATCAATGAACGCTTTACGTGCTGCTCAAAGCCCGAGTACGCAGAAACAACATACCAACGAAATGCCATTGAACTAGCCTCCCAGACCTGTTAATGATTGGACACCTATAAGTAAAACGCGATCAAATAACCACAACATTAAACCGATGATCAATACCATTACAAAAATAATCAATGTTGTTTGAAATGTTTCCTGACGTGTTGGCCAGACCACTTTTCGAATTTCTACATAGGCGCTGCGGCCAAAATCCCAACTTGCAGTTCCAATCACAGTTTGTTTTGCAACAACCACCGAAACGACAAATGCTGTTAACATCCCTAACAGACGATATAAAAATGCTGTCTCAGGATCAAAATAATAAAATCCTACAATACCAGCAGCTATTAAGCCGGCAGCAACTATTAACTTTATCTTGTCTAGCATACTTGCTAAAAACCCCAAATTCTTTGTCTTACTAAAAAAATAACTGAATGTTGGCAGGCCAGGAGGGAATCGAACCCCCAACCTACGGTTTTGGAGACCGTCGCTCTGCCAATTGAGCTACTGGCCTAAACTCAGTTAAATATACTCTCTGCTAAACCTTTACCAGAGAACACTCAAATCAATAAAAAACTATTGCATATCGTATTACGCTACTCAATAATTTTAGCAACCACACCCGCACCAACAGTACGGCCACCTTCACGAATCGCAAATCGTAAACCGTCTTCCATCGCAA
>CAYOHQ010000001.1:58126-58328 GCA_964403805.1 uncultured Thioalkalispiraceae bacterium
TGATATGGGGTTTGGTTCGTTCAAATTTTTCCTTTGACACTGTGCTTGCCCTCTTATATATATGCTTTTAAATTAAATTGTCGTATTTTCCCGATATTACTATCGAGAAATTAATTTCTATCAAAAATCTGGAGCCCACAACCGGAATTGAACCGGTGACCTCTTCCTTACCAAGGAAGTGCTCTACCGCTGAGCTATGTGG
>CAYOHQ010000002.1:0-41227 GCA_964403805.1 uncultured Thioalkalispiraceae bacterium
GTAACGCCTCTGATGCGAACGAGCTTAGCTGTCTCGATCCCGCACCGCGCTGGGCCAAAATCATGTGATATTAGCGGGATTATATGAAAGTTTTTACAACTAATTGAGGTAAACAAAATGGAAATATTAGAAGAAATTGCATACAATCGTATAGAATGGGATTTTGATAATAATATTGAAACCGTAGTAATTGCTCACTTAAAAGATGGATTAGAATTTGTTGTTATGTCGGGTTATGATTTAATTAACTAAGGTGATATCATAATGACTAAATTAAAAGTTGTATACATTAGATGCTGGACTTGTGTTGGTAATGGCTTGGTTAGTGTTGTGATTCACAATAAATGTTGGGGTACTGCTAAATGTACAGATTGTAACGGAACTGGCAAAATAAAAGCAGGTGCTAAAAATGATTAAACCACATCTTATATCTAAAAAAGAATTCTATAAACGCGGTGGATTTAGTAACCCGAAATGTTTTCGTAAACATAAAAATGATTGTTGGTATTATTATTCTTATTAAAGGGGATTATAAAATGATTGCACACTATAAAGTTATTATTAATGGTACTGATTCAGGCATAATTGAAACAAATTTACCTTATGCACGCGAATACTGGGAAAAACAGTCGCTTAAAACGAACAAAAGAATACATTTATCTGCTGTTTATTACGAACCTAGCGAAATAGAAAGATTACATTTTGACAGCGTAATATCATTATTATGGAAACCACAAAACGAAGACCATGACAAATTGGAAACAGCCTTGATATCTATGAAAATGGCAGTGGCACATAGTTCTGATAATATGGAATTATTGGACGAGCTAGAATTTCTAATCGAAAACTGGAGTTTACAAAAATGAGTTATTACATAATTAAACTAAAATCTATTAATTGTGGCTTTGAAGATTATCCATTACATTTAATAACCAACTAACTGGAGTACATTAAAATGAGAGAACAAAATTTTACGCCAATACTAATATTTTCTGTTACTAATAAAGAAAACAAAGGAACACTAGCCGAAGAAATAGCATATAGTGCCGTCATATCGCGTCTTAATTCAGCTGGTATTCCATTTAAGAAAACATTAGGTGTTTATAATAACGAAGAACCAGAAAAGGGATTTGTAGTTACTAATATTAATGCAGAACATTATGATTTAGTTTTATCAATAGCTAAAGAATATAAACAAGAAAGCGTTTTCATATCTGATAGATTTAGGAACGCTTATTTAATGTTTCTTGAGATTGAATCTACTGAAAAAATCGGTGTGTTACATAATAATGGCAAAGTTAAGCCTAATAAAGATTATACATTAGATGTTAAAACAGGAAATTATTTTACTGTTATTGATGTTGCGGCGTTAACCACATAAAAAATGTAGCTTCATATTGTCCTATCCATTACGCAAAAGGATTCGCGTATACTTGGGCAAAAACATTACAGGAGATAATACTATGTGTGTACAAGTTAAAAACACAGCCACTAGTCAACTGACTGACACTAATAAACATGTAATCTTATATTTAGAATATTGGATAAACTGGCTTACTATCAATTCTTTTTGTGAATATCACGAAATGAGTTCTAAACGTGCGTCTATTGAAATTAATAAGGGTCGTATGATTCGAGAATCAGATTTTGGTATTTTGGCTTCCACACTGGCGGTTAAATATAAGGTGATATCATAATGAAATATCACATTCAATTTCTTCATGAGTCTATCATATCGGGTGAACTAATTCCGGCGTGTGGTTCAGACAGTGTTCACCCTTTAGACGGTAGACTTAAATTATCTAATATGATTAGAACTGCAAAACTACAAATTGAAAGTCTAAAAAGTGTACAACAATATAAACATTTTGAAATTCATCAAGGCAATTTACGGCATAGTAGAATAATATACACTAATTATAAGGAATTAACATAATGTTAACTAAACCACAAATACGTAAAAAGACTATTAAATGTAAAAGACAGTTCGTTATGTTTCATCATGCTAAAAATGATATGGGTTTACTACCCACAACTTTAGCATGTAGTAGTTTAACACGGGAACAAAAATTATGAATTGTCCACACTGTGATAATCATTTCCGTTCGACTGATGTTAAGATTACAGAATCAAGAGCAATTAAAAATGAAAACTTAGGTTTTGTATTTTGCCCAAATTGTCAAAAACAAATTGTAGTAAAAATTACACAAACTTTAACTCCAATCGGATACCACAGACGTGACACTGACTAAAAACTATACCCTCCTTAGCGGTCGTTTAGGCCGCTCTTTTTTGTTTCCCTGTCTAAGCCATTAATATTCTACAATACCTCACAGCCTATCAGCTCCCTAAGCCTGACCCGTTTATTTGAATTCAGTTTTACCCGTCGGATACAAAAAACTCACAATAAGCTTAAAATCTCCCTGTTTTTTTAAAATCGAATTACCGAACTAAGTTCAAGTAGCAGTTAACGCAGTGCTGTTTACTTTACTTTAGTAAAGGAAGTAGCTTAATGTCTATTAAATTCAATGCATTAGCATACGATTCACTAAGCATACGTGCAACCGTATGAATTTAATAGACATTATACCCCTTTATCGTGCTAAACCGCTTCTGGGGTTTTATCGATTAAATAGCCATATATAGACCTTTATCACCTATAATCCCTGTCCCTAAATCCCCGCCAATAATACCTAGATATAGCCACATTTAAGACAAAATCTACAGGCTACCAGCCCCAATATTGAGCTGAAAACAATTTGATTTTAGATTATAAAGTATGCTAACATTCAATTTATATAATCAATTCTACAGGTGGAGCATGACTGGAACTGAACAACAATTATTAGAAGTGGTACTGAATATACAAAAACAATTAACTGAACTGATAAATTACAACTCTAAAGCAGAGAAAAAACGCCGGGCAAATAGAAAACCCAAAGCAAAAAATACAATGTTAATGACTAATATGGACGTCATTTTACCTGAAATGGTTAAGGTATTATCTGAGTTTAGTGGTGAATGTTCACTTAATAGGATGGCCGTTAGAATAGCCGAACACATAAAACAGCCTAAGAAAAAAGTCCAAACAATACGAAACTTAATGAAAGTGTGGCTTAAAAACCCCGTCATCTACAGCGGTGTGAGAATAAGTCTTATCAATAAGGCCAAGCCAACGTTTAAAGGTGCTGGTACGTGCTTATATTGGATTACAGGCACTAAAATGAGTACATCGAGTAAGAACGACGCGGGATATCTGATACAGGACGGCTATTCTGACGACTCTACAGCACCAGAAATTGATATATTTTCATGATTATTCGTGAGCCTAAATATGGGATGACAAATAAGGACGTTTTTCGTTTAGCAAAATACGCCATCAGGCAAAGAGACTGCGGCCACTATGAATTGTACGCTAAAATAATGCAATCCGCCGAAGCAGCAGCCCGGCGAATAAGGGTTCTTAAGAAAAGGATTTAGACAGGAAGGTTTTCAGGTAGGTCAATATGAACGTGTACCACGTCGTCGTAACATGGTCGAATCGCCCAACAGACACTTAAAACTACATAAGTTATGTTATTATAGTTTACGTAATCATGTTTCCTCGGCACGTTGTTTCGTGTCACCTCGAATAGAACCTCGTTAATATCGGGGTTTATAAAATATTTAATTTCCATTTGGTTTCCTTTTGCAATCACATTGTTTGTGAAAAATTAGTCTTGTTAAATGATGTTCAAACTTTTCAACGCCCATTTGTTCTATTAGGGATGTTATGTCAGTAACGTTGTAGATTTGTGACACCGCGTTCAAGACTGTCACCATTTTATCGATAGTATTTTCAACACAGTCCATACTATGGCCGACAGATTCACAAAATGCTTCCCTGTATTTTAATTCGTTGTATTCATTTACGATATCACTCATGATTTAACACCATAATTACAATGACCCGGCGTTCCGACATTAACTATTTTTCTAGCCTTCGTTATTTTTTCAGCAGATATCAATTCGCGCCTAGACTGATTTGGGTCTACTATTGTGTCATTGAAGTAATCAACAATCATTTGAGCATATTCTACGGCTGTATGCCCTGTTTTCGATGTTATGCACTTTGAAGTACGGGTATCAAAATGTTCAGTCATTATTTTTCCCGAATTAATAATTTTAATTTGTGTTTTAATTTTCATAATTCATTATCCAATACATCAAATATTTGGCGTAAAGCTACCAACTCGTGACACGCATGAGACCGAGCTGATATTGTTCCGCCGTCAATATATCGGTCAGTTAACAACTCGTTATGTAAAATAGAAATTAAAATTTTAGCGTCATCCACTTCTAATTCAGCAAATTCACGACTAATTTCAGTTTTAAGTCTCACTAAATCATTTTCATATCGTGTAAAGTACTCATGGGTGAAATGTTTTGAAAGCTTTAATTTATATAAAGACAATAAAATATTTTTAACTTTAATATCTATGTTGCCTTCAGTATCTACCTGTTCGAATGTTTTCATAATTTTTTCCCCAGTTAACTAAAAATATCGTAGTCTGTGTTTAATTCAGCATCGATGTGGCCATAAATCCAATGCTTTACTTTACCTGAACCATTTGGGTTCGGCCTGTTATCTTCTGCATACCAAATTATCCAATCATCAACAACTAATTTTTCCTTGAAAATTCTTTTTATTTTATTTCTATACGTTTGTGCCTTTGATTCATCATCGGCCAACGATTCAGCAACGAACTTTGACATGTCATTCAAAGTACACTCGCCACTATTGGCCATCAATTTAATACGAACCGCGTCTAGTATCGCTTTGTTTTCAGAAATTTCAACTTCGGCTACTGATTCATCTAATTTAAGCACGCCCACTTCATCCCCATTACTAATTTCTACCGATTCTTTTTTAAACCAAATTGGTTTGCCGGTTTGAATACTCAAGTTTGATTTAGCTCCGTCCAATCTTACATATTTATAGCGGTCACTAAGTGCTACGCCGGTGTCTTCCGCGTCTTTCTCACTCATGCCGTACAATGTAACAGTAACCCGAGCAATCGCATTAAGGGATGACGCGCCCCGTCCTGAATCCATGTTACCGGCTTGTCCTTCACTATTGCCCGACACTTTTCGTGTGTGGTGAACAATAAGGACGGCGCATTCGGTCATAACTGCAATTTCCCGATACATTCTACCAATTTGTGCTATTTCTTCATTACTATTTTCATTCACCATGTGAGTTTCAATGAATGGGTCAATAATAAGTAAACAAATATCATTTTCTTTTATGTAATCTATAATAAATTGTTTATAAACCGGTATCACGTTACCATTTTTATTGCGCTTTCCGATAATAAAAGGCTTTTCTACCCCTGAATAAACATATAAATTATCTTTTAAGTCATTTTTATCAACGTTAAAATAAGTTTTTATGGCTTGCAAACGCCGCATTTGTTCTGTTTTGTCGTCTTCATTATTAAGTATTAACACCTTACCTTTTTCATGTGGGAACAAGCCAAGGATATCCTCACGTTTTGATGCTAATGATATTGCCAACTGTAAAGAAAAAGTAGATTTACCGGCACTTGGTGGCGCGATAATGACTGTGACTTTTTCACGAATTAATAAATGACCAAGAAGAAAACGACGCTTTGGTAGTTTGGTGTCAAGACCTTCTAATTTTCTAATGTCTAAACTTTTAGTTTTTGTTTTTGGTATTATAAGTTCAGCATCTAATAGTTCTGCGAAATCCGCTTCGGCACTGTCGCAGCCTATTTCATTTTGAGAATATGAATAAGCGTTCAGTACTTTGGCCGTTAACTCGTCTAATGACCACGGTGGTTGGCATTCTTCATTCCATTTACTACTAATTAATAAACTTATTGCGTCATCTTCACTTAAACCAAAGTCATGCAGCCTAGCGCATACGGTGTAAGTTGTTTGGTCCCCGCCGAAGCCTTCCACAGCCACAGGCGTTGTTTCTGCTTGCAAGTATTCGGTAGCCCGTTTAATTGCTTCAGTGGAATTCACAGCTTGAGCTTTATTCTTACGAATTTTAGCCGTCGGTGTTTTACTTAATATAAAATTAAGTAACGCTTCAGGTGCTTGTTGTATTTTATTTTTCATAATAATTTTTTAGGGGACCATTTATAACAAGTCATTAATTTTGATGGATAATGTGACGCTTCTATTATGTATTTGGGGTCAAACTTTGGATTAAACAAACCAATAACAGGCAATCCTTTTAGTAAAAAGAATGTCATGCTACCCATTTTGTTATTACGCGCGACTGACACAAGTTCTGAATCTTTTATGAAAGCCACACATTTTATTTGATAAGTCATTTTAAATTACTCAGAAATAAATGTGCAGATAAAATTAAGCCTAATGAACCCACCATAATTGCCAAAACAATAGGTATCGCAAAAGACGTTTCTTTTTTAGGTTTTGTTATTTTTTCTTCAAAATATTTGCAATGCATTCTCTTGAGTCTTAAGTTTTCACAACTTTCAGACCCGGGAATACCTGTAACCTGAGAACAATTGTTATGTCTTATATGCATATTTTCACATCTGTCAGGCATATTAAGCATTAAATCTGTGAAATGAAATTTACAATTAATACAAATAGTTTGAGCATCCATTTTAACGACCTCGACTGTAATTATTAAAAATTCTTTTTATAACATTGAAAACAGGCTTAGTTCTAGCAACAATTGGGTTGGTGTTTTTGTTTTTTCTAAATGGTACGCCGTCTTTCATAGCTTTAATATAAAGGGCTACATGCTTACGACGCACTTTATAAGCCTTGAATGATTCGACATTTAAACGCTCATTTTTAAAACTACTGGGTCTTTGTATTTTAGTTTTAACTACACGATTAACGTTACCTATAGAACCATCTTTCAGTTTAATTGGGACCGTTACTATATGGTGTATAAATCTATTTTTGTAAATCATTTTTTCTAACATAATTTAATTTCCTAATTGTTTAAAAAGAAGTATAAAAATACTAATGCCATAGCTATTACGTGTTCCCAGTTCATAGCAACATTAGCCCTGCAACTATAGCAAAACCAAGACAAAACCACAATAAATTTTTCATATTAAATCACCTATTTTGTTGTCAAACGATTTTCTAGCACAACAAGCAAGAAAAAAATCCTTGCCTGAATATAAATTAAATTTTTCTCTATTAACAATAGCTAGGGCTTTGAAATTTGAACCCCTAATTGTCACGCCGCATATACCTGTTTTACTACATTTAAACACCGTTCTATTAAAGTTTTGTAACATAGGAGTTGTGTCTCGTAAATTGTTAAACGGATTATTAAGGCCATCATTATCTTTATGGTCTATGGTTCCCTTCGGCCAATTACCTGTCTCTATCAGCCAAATTAATCGATGAACGTAATAGCTTTTACCTTCAAAGTTTAATCGTCGGTATGTTGTTTTCTTATCTTTGTCCCTGTGTAAATGTCCCGCTTCTTTTCCCGCGAGCCATTTATTTTTATAGGATTCAGGCCAATATAATTTACCACAGGGTGAATCATATTCAAAACAATCTAATAACCTGTATATAAAAGCTTTCATTTTTTAACTTCAGAATAAAATTCGTTTGCATATTCAATGAATTCGTGAAAACTCTCATGAATGTGAACTGTTCTGCCCGCATTCAATGCCGAGGAAACACAACCCTGTAAGCTCCAATTATAAAATTTAAAATTGTTCTTATATGTTTTCGATAAAACTAAATGTGAAAAATACCTGAATCCCCATTTATTGTTACCAATAGCTTTAGTTAATATAGCTATCCCATTTTTAGACTGTGTTTCGTAAGATATTATAGTCCCGTCAATCATACTAAAATCTCTTATTGATTCATACAAGTCAATAGTATCGGTTTTAGGTTCAACCGTATAAATTCGTTTCATGTTGTGTTCTCCTGTTTATGGTGTATATTTCAAAACGTTTTCATCAGCTTTTAAGGCCATTCGTTTTGCTGTGTTCAAACCTTTTCTTAATTCCTGAAATTCAGCGAACATCATATTATATATTCGACCTGCGCTATCTATTGGTCTTTTATACTTACGACGTTCTGTATTTATTTTGGCCTGTAATGCCGTAGCTTTAAATACTCGTTTTTCGTCACTAGAAATTTCTTGTATGTAATTTGATATTAAAAAAGAACGCTCTGTTTCGAAACGTTCTGGATTTTCTTCTTGTAAATTTTTCCAATAGTCAAAATCAAATTCCATAATAAGAGCCTAAAATTATTAATCCAAAAATGTTAACTAAATCAATATTTATTTCTAATTTATTTTCTCTGTAAATTAGAAATAATTTTTCGAACAAAAAGGCATATGTATCAAACATTATTCAATTGCGTGTATTATTAGGGCGAAAAAATAAGCGGCGAATAAAACTACCATTATTAAACTTGTACCTTTGCAAAGTTCAATTATAAATTTTCTTGTCCATTTAGCCATTCGTATTTACCTATGTCTAATTCACTACCCGGTGCGACAATATAACCGCCTTTACTGCGTGTGTCAACCCCGTCACCTAAAATATTTACACCTTGTGTTATTGCTTCATCGACGACGTACATAAGATGGAAGCCACCCGTTGGCGTCATAGATGCTAACGTGGTGTCAAGTTCTCCGTTTTCCTTTTCGAATTTTGTTAGTGATGCACTTCCGTTTTTACCATTTTTGTTATCTATGTCAATAACAAGTAAGGCTTTCCCGTCGCCAAAATCAGAGGTAGAAATACCTATATTATAATTTAGTTCATCACCTGTTATATTACAAGTCCAGAAATCAATTATTTTATTTTTATTTCTTGTTGCTCTAACGGGAAACTTTTTTATAGCGGGTAATTTACTATTTTCTTTTAGTGGAAAAACGTAAAAGCCCATTTCAGCTAAATTCAAAGCATGTTGTAACTTAGTAGTCATGCTTATTTTTTCCTATATAATTTTTTATCTTCCCGTTTTTGCCAATCATCCCTGCACCAGCTATCACAAAATCTAATTCCATGAGCTAAGGGTTCATCACAATTGTGGCAACTGCCTTTTGCTTTTGGGCCTTCTTTCTTTTTATTACTTAATGCTGATTTTAAATAAATCTCATTTAATTTTTCAGCGTCATCTATTATATCAGCCATTTCATTTCCTTTATATTATAGAATGTTTAAGTACACTCAGCTAAATGAACTTCTACTAAGTTAGCAGAAGGCACTAATGATTTCAAGTTAATAATATAATTATCATCCCTGTCGTCTAACGGGATTATGTATACGTCATAGGGTGATGTAACCACTACTGCATATAAATAAATGGAACAAGATTTAAATAAAACTACAACAGAAGCCATTGTATTTTTTTGAGGTTCAATTTCAGGCACAGTTCGTGCAGGTTCCACATCTACCGTTGCACAACTCACTATTAAGATAGTCATCAATACTAATATTAATTTCTTCATCATTTACGCTCTCCTGTATTTTATGTGCTATTTTTTCACTTATTTGTTTTGATAAATAATATAAATAATCTAACGGGTGGTCTTCTTCTATTGCTAAATTAAGAATCCTAATCGTGTTTTTAATATTCTGCATTATTTCCTGTACCTTTTACCTTCCCATCCGTCGGCTTTTAATGGTAAATCTTTAGCCCAAGCAGGTTTTTTCAAAAATATTTTTTCTATTATATCATAACAATCTAATTTTGCATCAACTTCACAAACTATTTCATCATGTACGTGCATTACCATTTCATACCCGGCGGCGTCAACGTTAAGCATGGAGTGTGCTAGTAAATCTCTTGATATAGCCTGTACTACGTTTTCCGTTAACTTCCCGCCGTAAGTGTCGGTGTACTGCCATTTATAATTTGCTACCGTTTTATAAAATAAAGCGGGTTTAGATTCACCCCAAGGTGTTTTTTTATTTTCAACTTTGGGGTAAGGGTAAGACATTAATCTACCTGAAGGTAATTTGCAATATAAAAATGAACCTTTTTTAATAAATCGTATGTATTTACCTGCGCCAATTACATTTCCAGGATTTAATACCGCTCTAATAGCAGCATTTTCTATTATATTCCAGAATCTTTTTGTCTTTGGCCGATTAGCCCGCCATGCGTTTTTTATTTCATCGGCTTTTTTATCTGTTATTTTAACGTTGTAGCCTTTAGCCATTTGTTGGAACGCACCAATTCCGCCTTGATAACCGAGTGCTAATTCTGAAACTTTACCTACTTGACGTTCTGACGAGCTTTTACCTATGTTATCGTAAGTTGTGCCATAAATACCCGCTGCTGCTATCCTGTACAGACATAAGCCACTTTCAAAAGCATCTAATATCTTTTGTTCACCCGCAACCCAAGCCAATACAACAGCTTCAATTGATTTAAAATCTAAGCATACTAATTTCATGCCATCAGCAGCAGTTAGCAAACCCCGTATACAATACGAAATTAAATCTAAGGGCTTGTCATGTATCAAAGATAACGCATCGGGATTATTAATAATATTATCTAAAATAGATTCTATCATTTTTTGAGACACACCGGGACGTGGTAAATTATGGGGTTGAATTTTTCTACCTGCCCATCTTCCAGTCGCCGCACCGTGGTATTGAAATAAATTTCTTATTCTGTTGTCAGCACTAAGACTCGTCTGAATTGTTTTTAATTTGCTATTACTCGATTTAGATGCTTCGCATCTAGTTTCTAAAACATCACGTAGATGGTCATTTATATCAGTATCTAGTAAATTTTTTATGTCGGCTTTTGCTACACCTTTAGTTTCAACGCCATTGAACCGTAAATACTCTCGTATACTTTGAACATTAGTACAGGCTGAAACATAATTTTCAGTTATATTAGCCATATGTTCATTGTATTTTAATTTTATTATGTCAACAGCTTTATCGGCATAATTAACGGACTTAATATCGACATGAATACCTTTAGCATTTATTTTTTGGTCTAACACCCACAGTTTTTGTTCTTCTTCTGATAAAAATCGTAAACGGTTATCTAATTCACGTTCACCCACAACATCTTGTACACAATAATTAAACAATCTTTTCTTTCTATCGTCGTCATCCCACCACAAAAAAGTTCCGTCGTCGTTAATTTTTCTAGGTTTGGCCATCTGTTTCATGAGCCTTGAACCTTTCATGTCTTTAGCATCTGCGATACCACAAGCTGCGGTGGCTTTTTCTAACGAGCCAGGCAGACTCATTGCATAAGCCATAGCCATTGTGCATCGAAGTTGTTCTAAATCCATGTATGGAAATTTATATTTAGGGACTAAAATACAATTCCAAATTGTCCACTCGAACTGTGCGTTATGGGCAACAATTATGTTGTTATGTTTTACGTTATATACTAGTTCTTCTAACGGGGTAGCTTTTTTAACCTTAAAAGATTCAGTCAATGATACCTCGTCATCGCCTTTAGCAAATGCCGCACACCAGACGTGTGTTGATTCCGCTTTAGCATAAACTTCAGTAGTTGTTTTTAATAAGTCTACCGCGCTACGGGTTTCAAAATCTAAATGGGTTTCGTTTTTTCTTTTCATATTTTAATAAAATGGGTCTGCGAAAACACAAACCCATTTTTAGCCTACCTATAATTTTAAATGTTAAAAATTAAGCGAAAGGGTCTTCTTCTGGTTCGTCGCCTTCTTCATCTGTAGTTTTACTGTTGAAGTCTTCGTCTTCTAGTAAATCTTCAAAATCAGATTCGGCACTTGAGCCACCCGCTAAGGGTTCACCATCAGCTACTTTGATAATGTTGTTTAGATAAAAGGTAACGCCCGGGGCCATGCTTTCGCCTTCATACGCTGCCGGAACTACAGTTGCTTTGCAATAACAACCAGAATACAGTTCTGAAGTGTCTAAGATAGGTACAAAAGCACCGTTAACAATTTCAGTAACTTGTGGTTTGCGTGTGCTTGTGCAGTTCATTAACGTATTGCCGTCGATGTAACCTTCATATTCATAATCACCTTGGTCTTTAAATGGTGATTTTAGACGTTTGGGTTTCTTTTTACCCCATTGATTTTTTACGCAATCTTGAGCGGCGGCTTTTAATTTTGATAAATCTGCATCTTCATCAAATAGCATAGCTGCACTAAATTTTGGTTTACCGGTGGAATTCTGATGTACTTTAGCTTCGAACACACCATTTGCAAACGCTAATCGGAATACGGGTGTTAATAATTTCTCACCCACGTAGTTTTTCTTGGCCATGTTATTTGTCTCCTGTTTTTTGGTTAAGTAATTCTTTGAAATCAACTTCAGCAGAACTAGCCACTTCTGGTGATTTATGGTCTTGTGGTACTAGGTTAGTTCCCGAAGATTTGCTTAAAATAAATTTAGATAAAAATTTAACATGCTCTTTACCTAATACTTTTTCAACTTGTGCGGGTGTTTTTATGTCTTCCTTAAAACATTTTGCAATTTCATCCTTGCTTAATTTTTTAAGCATTTTACGCATGTGTGTAGCGTCACCATTCCAACTACGTGATGCACGTTTAGCAACCAATTTAAAACCGGGTGTTTTAACGCCGACATTCGCTTGATTCCATGCAAAATTTTGAACCGACTTAATCCAAGTTTTAAGTAATTCAGCCATGGTTAAAGCTTTACTTAGTTCATCGGTGTCATAAGGTAATTCTTCAGCGAATTCAATTTTCATAGCTTCATTTGCTGTACGAATTAATTCAGGACATTTAATTGCACCGGGACAGAATTGGCAATGGTCACCTGAAACTAATGGTGCATTTTCTTCTTCTGTTGCTAAAGCAGCATTATATAAATCGACTGCAAAGTCCATTAATTCACCCGGTGTTACATCTTGATACCGGATTATGCCTTCTTCACATGGAATCCGTGGCTGAATTATTTTAATACGAACTTTTTTTACTTCATAACCGATACTCTGTAAAGCTAACAATGCACCCAAGCCATAATATTTAAGCTGTGGATTATCTTCAACTTCTACAAAAAGACCAGCCCCGTATTTTAAATCAGTGACTTCGAGTACTTGGCTTTCCATGTCGTATATGAAATCATCATTAGTACCAAAAAAAAGTTCATGAACAGAAGACATTTCAAAACTGAATTCCGTTTCGTGTATTGACCCGTTTTTGCATTCTTTTTCTACGCGACGTATTTCATCAACGTATTCTTGAATGTATTCTGCCATTTCAAGAGTGAATTCTACACCATTTTCAGCAATCAAACCTACATACCTGCGGGTTTTTTCCTGACCACCTTTTAGTGTACATTCTGCTAGTTCATGTGCCGCCGTTCCTTCTTCAGCAGCAGCAGAACTATGATTAGGCATACCTTCGGCCATAGTCACGGAGCCAGCACACGTCATCCAACGTTTAGCTGAACTGGCCCCTAATTTAGAATGAATCATAATTTAAAGCTCGGCTTCTAAAGCTTCTACTACTGCGGGATAATCATCGGAATCTAATTCACTTTGTTTATTAGCCCCGAATTTTTTCATGATACCAATTACAGTTTTTAAACCACTTTTGTTTGTGACTTTATGCATTAGCATCAAAACATCGTCTGATGTTACATCTTCTAAATCAGCATTTTCTTCCACTTCAGGTTCTTCAATCTTTTTAGGTTTTTTTGGAGCTGATTTTCCTTTGGCCTTTTTATCACGCTTCTTATTGCCTAATTTTTTACTAGATTTTTCGGGTTCTGGCTTATCTTCAATTTCGGGTGATTCTTCAAAATCAGCATTAAAATCTGGTTCACCTTCTATTTTTGATTTAACAGAACGTACTATGGCATCACTAATAGCTTCCACAAAATTATTTACAGCATTTTTTAAATCTGACATTCTTCATTCTCCACTTAGTTAATAAAAACTGATATTAAGCAATTTTACACTATTGACAAATACAGTCAAGATAATATTTCGTTAATAGTTATTATTTTTCTTTCTAATATGTCTATAATATCAGAGTCTAAAGAATCAGGTATTGTTGCTATTTTAACATCAATGATATGCTTCTGATTTATACCTTTGAACCGGGCCATAACCTGAGCATTTGTCCCCGGTACATAATCTAACTCAACCATTATTACGTTACTAGTGCAACTTAAATCTATTGCTATGCCCGCTGCCATTAGGTTGCCAATGAAAACTCTAGTTCGTCCGGCCCTGAATGCTTCTAAACGTTTTTGTCGTTTCTTTGCGTCAGTACCACCCCAAATGATAACAGGTTTAAGAAATTTTAACCTATCTCGTATGCCCACAATAACATCCCGATGGTGAGCAAATATAGCTATATTAGGCACACCTGACATTAGCATTTCCTCCACCAACTTACAAACAGGTTCTATTTTAGAAAGTGCTGTGTATCTTCTTACCGTTGCAGTAGCCCGGCCTTTTGATTTAGCTAAAGCATTTAATTTTTCATCATCAGATAAATCAGAATCTAATATTCTTTTTATTTTATTATTCTCTGACATTAATATTTTCTTTTTTTCAGGACGTTTAGCCCATTCCATAAAATATAATTCTTCGTCTACTATGGCGGGTTCCATGTAATATTTTGTAATGTTTATTGGTTTTAATTCAGGCATAACTTCATCCAGTTTTCGTCTTAACATTATAGGTTCTAAAATTGATTTTAATTTTTTAACATTTTTAACACCGGTTATCTGAAATTCACCACTATTATCGTAGTATCCTTTTGCAAAAGCACATCTGAAATCGTAATGGTTATATTTACAAACACCTAACACTTTTAACGTTGTCCAAATTTCCGTAACTTTATTTGGTACAGGTGTGCCACTTAACAAATACAGATTTTCTACGTGGTGAGTTAACGAATCTTTCCGATTAAATTTCTTACCATATATAGCTCTAGTTCTAGCGGCTTTTTTACTCTTAAGATAATGCGATTCATCTATTATAATTACCTTTGGCATTATAAATTTAAGCTTAGGTAATAATTTTTTAGAAACAGCTTGATTAAATGAGCATATATTTATACCGTCACGTAGGGGTTCGTCAGTAGTTTTATACAGTACTCTAACTTTCCAATTGAAAACACTAAAATTTCTTATTTCTATTTTCCAATTAGTAATAGCACATGCCGGACATATTACTATGACAGGAAATTTAGACAGCATATCGATGCATCTAATAACCTGTGGAGTTTTACCTACACGCATTTCATCTGCCAATAATGCACTTTTTCTTTCGAACAGGAAATCCGCGCCTACTTCTTGAAAATGTTTGAGCTGCATTTTAATATGAATTTTTTAATTTTACGATTGTATCCAGCATTAAAGAAACGTCGCCATAAGTAGCCAAAAACTATAGAACGCACTGTGAATATCATTGTTATAGAAACACTACCTTTCCAAAAGTCCACGTTAAAACCGTACAATGGATTAACCACTAACGTCCATAACAATAGGGCAGTAAAAAACCCGAAGGCTGTTTTAGAACAGACTTCGAATAATGATTCTAATCTACTTTGCTTCATTTTCAACATCGCTCATTGAACGTTTAGGGTATTCCATTCTTTTACATGCAAATTCAAGTTCGGCTAGTGCATTCCAAGCTTTTTGTGCTAAATGAAAAACCGGTAAATCAGAATCGATTTCCCCGTCTATGAATCTATATAACATGTGGCGACTACCCGCATCGGCGTATCTTGATTCACCCTTATCTACTTCTAAAAATCCTAATTCAGAATATTTAATTGCGCCATGGGTTGTAACTTCAGCAACAGCAAGCAAGGCTCTAGGGAAGCCTTTAAACATTAAATCTACTCGGGGTTTTCCGGCGTCTAATTTTGCGCCGGGGTCACTAGCTGATTTTCCACTAGGGTCAGACTCATAGAATGGATTTAATAGTCTATCATCCTCGTTAACTATCACATACTCACCTATTTCTGAATCACTCATGTTATTTTTTACCTTTCAAGTTATTATAGCCTAATAACGCTATATGTATAGCGTCGGCTTCGTTATCATCAGTTATGTAGTCATTGACTATATCATTAGCTGCTTCAATCATCAAGTCTTTATCGGCATTACCCGTACCAGTAGCATATTTTTTAATTGTACCGACACCCAAGCCAATTAAATTTACTTGTTTTTCATAGCAGACCATTTCTAAAATACCCTGAAAACAGCCGTAAACATGGGCCGCTAAGGTTCCCCTGTGGCGTTTAACATCTTCATAAAATATGGTGTCACCCACGGCTATTTTAGTGCCAAGCCAATTTAAATAATCTCTGTACCGTTGGCCCGGATTTCTTTTGTCTTTTTTAAATTGAATCATTTCGCTATGTATAATAGTGCCCTCTCTATTACAAACCGCGTACCCTGTTTTAGTACCTAAGTCAATTCCTATTATATCCATTTTATTCTCGTATTCATTTGCATTAAAGTGTAGTATATTATAATATCTATCGAATTCACAAGTAAATAAGGAAAATAAAATGATAAGACCTACATGCTGTGGTAAAAATATGCATAAAATATGTAAAACCCGACACGGCAAACAAAGATACCGGTGCAGTTCTTGCGAACGTACAACTACAGGTTTAAAAGTAACTGCCGATGATGCTGTGATTAAAACTCAAAAGAAAAACGCAACTAATGTTCGTAGTGACGTAAAAGAAGGATTCAAAAAATTCGTTGTTACCTGCGCCCAGAACAATACCGAAGTTGATTTACATTTTTTAGCAACACTTAAAAAATATTGTGAAGTTAATCACGCCACTTTAATCGTAATTGCGACACATTACAAAAATATAAGTGCTTTCACGACAAATCAAGAATATAAAAAGTGGTGGCCTTCTGAAATACTCCCTTATTTAACTGAATCAAGACTTGACTTAGGTGGCAACATAGTAGTTCGTGGGGATGTTCGAATAGCCTGTACCACACTTAATCCTCTGACGGGTAAAGAACCAATAGAAGGTGATAAGTGGACTATTTATGGTCACCCTCAATTTGCATTAGAACCCGTATCATGTCCTAAAAATAGAATACCTAAACATATGTATACTACCGGCTGTATTACTAAAAAGAATTATAGTAAAACAAACTTAGGTGTTCGGGCCGGATTTCATCATGTCACAGGTGCTTTAATAGTAGAAGTGAAAGGTAGTAAAAGTTTTGTTCGCCAATTAAATGCGGGTAAAGATGGTGATTTTTATGATTTAGAACATCATTATTTTCCGTACAAACGCCGTAAGAAAGAAAACATATTAGCTTTAATTCCGGGTGATGAACACGTTAAATTTAATCATCCAAAAGTTAGAGAAATAACTTATGATGCACCCCACAGCATGGTCAATGTGTTAAAACCTAAATACATTGTTCGTCACGATGTTTTAGACGGTTATGCAGGTTCACACCATCATTTAAAAGACAACGTAATCCGATATGTTAAATTCATAACCGGGGATAACGATTACAGAAAAGAACTTGACGAAGCCGTAAACTTTATAAATGATACTACACCTGATTTTTCGACAACATTAATTGTAGACTCCAATCATCACGACCACATAGATAAATGGCTTAATAAAGTTGATTATAAAGAAGACCACATAAATGCAGTTTTGATACTTGAACTAGTTAAAAAACAATATGAAAACGCTGAATCAGGAAAAACTACTAAAGCGTTCTTAATTTATTTAGAAGAACATCTAAAATGTAACTATAAATTTCTGGATGTTAATGAACCTTTTCTAATAGGCGGTATTGGTGTCGAACAGCATGGACATATAGGCACTAATGGTTCACGCGGTAGTGCCCGTGGATTAGCAAAAACAACGGCTAAATTAATAATTGGCCACGGTCATGGTGAACGCATAGTCCGTGGTGTGTATCAAGTTGGTGTTAGTACTGGTGTTATGAACTATGAAAAAGGTATGGGTGACCACGGACACGCTCACGGTATTATATACGCAAATGGTAAACGTGCAATAATAACTTTAATGGGTAACGAATACAGGAGTTAACACAATGAAGGCTACATTTATTTTATTAATTATTTTACTAACAGGTTGTGCAGGTTCATCTATAGATTTAATAGAAACGGCTTTTGATAATGGCTGCAATATTAAATCATTCACTGAACGTGGTTCGATGACAAAAATAGAGTGTAAATAGTGGCTAGACCCTGTACAAGTTTAAGTGCTTTATGTACTAAATACGAAGAAACCTGTTCAGTAAAAAAGAAGACAGGCAAACAAGATGTGTACCGAATTAACAAGTACATTATTCCGTATTTTGGTAAAAGAACTCGGGTGTCAGATATTGATTATGAAAAAGTTTATAACTTTCATGAATCATTATCTAGCACCCCGTACTTAGCTAACAGATTATTAGCCTTGCTTAAAAATATTCTTAACATGTCCATATTATGGAAGTTTGTAGAAAAAGATTTCGAACCCTGTAAATATGTTAAGTATTTCAGGGAGTATAAACGCCGAAGAATACCTTCGGCTAATGAATTAGAAGAAATTCTAAAACATTTAAAATCGGAGCCTCATACGGGCTCCGTTTTATTTATAAATTTGCTGCTTTTCACGGGTGCTAGACCTTCTGAAATAGAACACGGGCTAAGGGCCAATATAAAAAATAACATATTAACCTTGAAGGAACACAAAACTGATAACACAGGTGAACCAAAAGAAATTTATATTCCCGATTTTTGTTTATCCATGATACGCGAATTGAGAACACCGAATGATGGTTCTATAACTGGAATTAAAAGTCCCCGTAAGTTATGGGATAAAATACGTGTTAAAGTTGGTTGTGTTGATTTAAGACTTAGGGATTTAAGAAGACATTTTGCTAGTATAGCTCTCAACAATGGCGCATCACTAGACCAAATAGGGGAGATTCTGGGCCATAATTCAACCCAGACTACTAAATCATACGCGTGGATGTTGGAAAGTGTCGCTAAGGTTATAGTAGAGAATGTTAGTCAGTCAATAGCCGAATCGATTTAGCTTTAGTATTGTCAGCAAAGTTGATGCTGATAACTATAAATCCGTATTCACCGCATTGTTTATTAACTTCTTTTTTTATTTTTAATTTTATGCTTGGATTTTTAATTTGAGAAACAATGTGTCTAGTTATTAATTCTTCAGTTATGCCTTGCGCCATGTCACCTAACACATTGTCTTCATCTTTTATATTAAGTGTGTATGCCCTAACATCAAGTATTCGGTATCTAACTATCAAAGATATTGACAATGAAACGTCATCTTTAGTAGTTATAGATTGAGTAGGCAAATTCAAAACATCGGTTCTGGTATCTTCCACAAATAATTCATCGATAAATGGTAATTTCCAACTTCGTCCGGGGTATATCTCGCATTTATATCGCCCCCAACGAAGTTTTATTCCCCTTTCGTATTCGTCGGTTATTTGGAATAATTTAATACTGTCCCAAAAGCCTATTATTAAATCAAACAGTTTTTCCCACATTAAATTACCCCCTTGTTTTTAGTTACCTCTGATTTGCCGCATTATATCAGATAAACGTTTTCCCTTACGCTTTTTATCTTTATTTATTAATTCAGCTGCGCGTTTAGCCAAACCATCACCCGGAAAATCATCAGGTTCGATTTCAGGCTTACCAGCTTCTTTTTCACGTTGACGTCTTTCGCGTGCTCTTTGCCTTTTCTTCAGTACTTCTTCAGTTATTCTAGCCATTTAATTTACTCCTATTTAGTTATGCCATTGTATTTTTCAACTGACCTTAATGTTCCAATACCTAACAATCCAAATAATGTGGTGGTTAATGTTGCTGTATCCAAAACAGGTGGTGTCGGTATATCTATCACCACACACAGCCAAGTTAGAAATGGATATATAATAGTTGCGTACGCTAACCCGAACACACACACCCAACCAACAGCGGGACGCCATCTTGATTTAAATTTATCATCACTGCCAGCTTCTACTTTATTTATAGCTAGTTGACCTAAAATTACTTTTAGTTCAGCATCGACGCTTTTGAATTGGCCGTCTTGATGTAATTTAATAAGTGCTATTTTAGCTTCTGCTTGTTTTTCTTTGTCCGGAAATATGCTATCTATGACATTTCCTAATAGGGGTAAAAATGCTTCTATCATAATTTATTACTCCAATATTTCAAAATGAAATAAATCGTTAAATGTTTGGTCATTAGTGTCGCCGTCGCCGTCCCAATCCCCACCCCATCGTATTTCAATATCTTTATCTTCAGCTATTAAAAGAAATAAATCTGACATTTCCTTAAATCTTTCTACATTCTTCGGTTCATACGGGTAAGGTGCTATGTCAATGGCATGAGAAAAACCATCTTCACCCGGTATGTGTTTTGAATTCAGGGTTTCAGATTTACCTGATTTTATTAAAACTATTTGGTCCGCGCGGGTTCTCACACCCCCCATTGGCATAACGAATATATCAAAGAATTTCAATACTTCATTAGCTATTAAAATTAAATCTGGATGTACTTTTTCAAGTCTTGATAAAGATTGTTTACCGAATTTAAACATTATTTTTCTCCTGTAATAAATGCTTATGAATATCATCTACTTTATTTCTTACGTAATCAAAATCTTTTTGCTTTACATAATTTTCTTCAATTAAAGTTATACGCTCTATTTGTCTTTTCCAAACGTAACGGGTTAAGGCCAATAATCCCAATGATAGCACTGTTAAAGCCCATCTAAGAATAGTTGGTATACTATCGTACAAGTCAGTCCAGTTATCGGGAGAAGTATTCATAATTAGGCTACCAAAAAAGAAGTTTCAAAATTGAATCTGAAGACTGAACCATTCATTTCTACAGCCGTGAGTGGGTCACCTCCAAGAGTTGCGTTAGATATATCACGTAAACTAATGTAATCAGAAGAATCAAGCATACCGCCAACATCTTGTTGGTTGAGAAACACAAGCCCCTGCGCTGCGCCTACACTTACTGTATATTCCTGACCTGTTCTAAACACTGGAGTGTAAGGTAAATCACCGACGCCTAATTGTGCTGAATTCGGCATCGTACCTTTACTACTTAAGCTTATTGTACCCCACACTTTTACAAAATTTCCAATCTTAACACTGTTAGCTACTTGTGTTGTGTATGTAATCCCGTATAAATTCGGTAAATCCCCTAGGTCAACAAGTCGTGGCGTCCAGTCTAAATACACTGGGTTAGTACCACTTCCGCCCGTGGGTAAAGCTATATTTTGTAGTTCCGTGCCTAAAGCGTTCCATTGCATTATCTTAAGTGCTTCGGGAGTTGGCATAGTGAACGTAACCAATGAAGGGTCGCCATCAGAAAGACCTAACAGCCTGTTAGTTCTGTCTGATAATCTTTGCACTATCATAGTAAGTTTATCAACAGTGGCTTCTAACGTGTCTGCGGGTAATTTATCGCCTTGAACTAAATCAGTTAACTGTGTCATGGGTGGGTCACGATAAATTATAACTGATTCCGTGGCTAATGGTGCGGTTCCAAAAGTAACTGTGCCCCCTGCGGGATTTCCGGCTCCTGTAACAGTGTAATCCGTAACGATAACTTGCAGAGTTTCGACACCGGTTAATGTTATGGTTTTTATTACTTTTAAATCAGCATCAACATTAAATAAATAAGGGAATGAAAACCCTGTTGCTGCTCCATTCCC
The DNA here is from genome assembly GCA_964403805.1 of uncultured Thioalkalispiraceae bacterium. Lineage (GTDB taxonomy): Bacteria > Pseudomonadota > Gammaproteobacteria > UBA6429 > Thiohalophilaceae > CAYQUC01. The sequence goes on from CAYOHQ010000002.1 coordinate 21,692, forward strand.
TACGGCAGATGTTCGATTTAATGTGGTATTTATAGTCATAATTAATCCCAGTAATTCATTGTATCAGATAAGTTAGTGTAAATATATCCGTTAATTAAGTATTAACATCGAGTTAATGGCCCCAGATTTGAGTGATTCATGTTCAACTTCACCCCTCAATTTAGGAAATTCTTTTAGCAATTGACCCTTTGCTAAACCCCGATATTCATTTATGTATTTTTCTATAAAATTTGCTCTGCTTCCGTCAGGGCCGTCGGTGTAAAACGAACTGTTATAAATTCCAGACATGACGTTTTTATCTTGTATAACATCATTTAGAAAATCTTTTAATCCTAATCCGAATGTGGGGTGTTTAATTTCATTACCTGCTAATTCAACGTATCGTTCATAAGCATGTGGGTGTTTTCTTAAATTAATAGTCACGTTTCCGAACACAGTTTCATGTTTTGGATTGGTTGGAAAAAACCCTAACCGTTCTAATTCAGTATCGATTGGTTCTGGGTTTTCAACTCTGGAATAAAATGGTGATATAAAATCATAAGCTTTACCTAATCCGGATTCGAATGAAACTTTTCGGCCCCATATATCTCTATGATGTGGTAATTCATCAGACCACCATGGACTACGTTTTTTAATTGAATCGGCCATGCCTTGAGCAGACCTTAAAAACGGGTCAATGGACCTTGTTATTGCCGCAACACCACTGGGTACGAGTGATGAAGCTAAACTATCAAAATAACTTTGGCCGTATCTATCCGGACTGGATACCGCGTCAAATAATTTACTGATGCCTTGCATATAAGTTTTAGAGGTTAAATTTTTAGCAACCGCTAAAGTTGCGGTCACTATTAAATCTTCGATTTCTTTATCAGCAGCTTGTGAATTAGTTATTATTTCAACAATATCCGCAGATAATCCTACCGTCATGCCTAATGGGTCGGCTCTATTATATGCAAAATTTCTACCGTCAATATTAACACTGTATTTTTGTTTACCCATTCTGTTATACAAACCGCGTTCGCCGGAACGTGTTGGGCCTTGACCTGTTATCTGTCCGTTTAACCTTAAGTCCATAGCCGCTAACATTATGAAACTACCAGTTGAAATTTTAGCGAGTGCTACATCACGTCTAGCCCCGCCCGCCCTAACGTCTTCGCGAAAAGCTTTAACCACGGGAGCTAGCGGCGTACGTTCTAATGAAAACGCCAATATATTCACAGGTGTTCTTTTAAAGGGTAAAACCAATCTGCCTAATACTGGAAATTGTTGTATTTTATCTGCGAGTTGTTTAGGTAACCAGTCAGTTGTATTAGTAAATGTTTGATAAGTCGCAGCATCAATAGAAGCTAATTTTATATTCTCGGGTGGATTTTGAACTATTTCGGCAGCACGTTTTTTTATATCACCTTGAGTTATCACACCCTCTTTAAATTCTGTTGTAGCTTTTCGTAAAGCCTGAGCGTTAAGCTCCATTCTATATCCAATTGATTTGAAAAATTCATCACCCGTATTTAACATTCGACCCGGTAATTGTGTGAAATTATCTAAGCCGTCTAAACCTTTCCCTACCCAAGTATCACTGGATACTTTCCAAGTTTCACTTGAAAATGCGCCTACTCTTGGTAAATCAATTTTATTGGTTTTACCAAATTGGCTTTCACCTGACGCGGCGGTTTTAAAAGTTCCGCCGAATTCATCGGCATTAGCTTTTAATATTTCTTTTGCATTTTTCATTTTCCCTTTTACTACGGACACAACTGAATCTTTAATGGCTGTTCTACCTTTAGCAGATATAGCTAATGTTTCTTTTATGCCCTGTACTAAACCGTGGACTTGAGTTATAGCTTCTCCGAATACAACGCCGTCTTCTGTACCCAGTACTTTTGATATATGTGATGCTGTTGCACGTTCGTAAACTTGCATACCTGCTACACTCCAATTGCTCATAGCATTTACAATATGTGTTGTAGGTGCTGATAAAAGTCCATTAATCCAAGCTTGAGCAACACCATCCATTGTTTTAGATAGTGTACTCTGTTCAATAAATTTAGACATTTGAACTTCCATGCCATTATCAGCAAAAGCTTTTATTCTTTTAGCCATATTAATTGCTACTTTACTACCTCCAGATTGTTCTAAAATTTGTTCTAATCCTTTTGCTATTTCGGCATTACCTCCGGATGGTATTTGCCAAGAATTTAATGCGCGACCTGCTTCGGCTCGGGCAGATAAAGCATGTTTTTGTATGGCATCATGGACGGTTACCATTTTTCTGAACGCAAATAAATTAGCCGCACTTGGATTTTTGACAACTTCTTCCGCCACTTCTTTTAATTTAGTACCAGATTGTACCCAAGCGTTTCGGACGGCTAGTGATTGTTCTGCATTTAATGCGTCACCTGTTCTTCTTTCAGATAATATTTTCCACGCGTTTTGTTGTTCTGCATTTAATTTAGTTTGTTTATGAGATATTTTTCCGCGTTTGCTTTTATTAATGTCTGAAGCATTTGCTGATTCCATATTTTTTAAAACTGTTTTAATGTCTTCATCACTATCTATTCTAGCAAAATTAATATTAGATTCGGTATCAGTTTTTTTAAGCACGTCTTTAGCTTTAATGCCACCGGTTTCTTTCAACGAGGATTTAACATTTTTTAATATTAAAGAATCTGCATTTGAATCACCTATTATACTAAAATTTTCTTTAGTTAAAGATTCCGAACTATCTTTCATTGCGGGTTTGTTTAATAATTCCTTAACAATTCTTGTTTGTTTTAATGCTCTTAATGCCATTACTAAGGGTTCAATTGCTAACCCAAAGCCCACACCTTCAAGCGTGCGTTTTAGCCTTCTATCCATAGAAGTGTCACCGGGTTGTGTTTTCATAAATTCCGGAATTATTTTCTCTAGTGCTGGCACGTCAGATAACAAGTCACCCAATAATGCTTCTTTGGCGTCCGCCGTTTCCATAAATGAAAAATCAGTAACCGCGCTTTGCGCCGTAGCTTTTGCAATTTTACCTGATGTTTTTGCTGGCTGAAAAGCTTTAAAGGGTTTTAGTTTACTCGTTGCAATAAATCCGCCGATAAATGTAACAGCCTTTTGTACTAGTTTTCCAGTTGTGGAATCTTTATCTTTTGATTCAAACGGATTTGGGACTTGTATTAATTTACCTTGTGCTTCTTCACTGGTGTCAATTCCTACAGCTTCATCAAGTGAGTTTCCTAAATCATCTATAGTTGCTATTAAACCATTAGCGGCATCTATTAAACCACCAGCTAAGGCCGAAGGTATTTCAGTTATGCCGCGCATAACATCCTTGGCTATGTCTGCCGTTAATGAATTTTCTGACTCCGCTGAAATTTCTAAAGAGTTTACACCTTTATGAAATTCGGGTTCTATTTTATTTTTGTCAATCTTAGGTGGTTTTTCTTTTTCATCCACTACTTGTTTTTTAATTTCAGGCTCTGGTTCTGATGAACCAAATTCAGATTCTAATTCTGATTCCATTACATTAACTTCGTTTTGTTCCCGATTGGCTATGTAATTAGGTTCTGAATCGTCTTTAAATTCATCGACACTAAAACCTAATTTTTCCTGCAATTGAGTTTCTAATATATTTTGTTCTTCCGGAGTCATTATTTAGAAGCCTTATCTGATTTTAATTTTCTTTGTGCTTTGTCGTCTACGTGTTGCTTCCACAAAGTTATAATACGTATTTGCCTGTTCTTTTCATGTACATCTATATCGCCCTTTTTAAAAGCTTTAATCATAGCTTTATATGTAGCCCCGATATCGGGTTCGTTTCTAGTGCCAACTAAATGTCTGGGCTTCGCACCTAGCGTGGCCGTTGCTGTGGCTGGTACTATTTTAGTATCTTCCACGATAGCTTTAAATTCTTTTGTGGCTTCTTCGCGAGTGGCATTTTTATGTTTAGCAGTCCAGTCTATCCAATCGTCTAATGCATTGGCTCTTGATTCAGCTAACGCTAAATTTGGATTTGTTTCACTGACTTTCAAAGCTTCTTTTATGAATTCATCACCTCGGTCATACCAATTCGGTAATGAACCACTTATGGATTTAGCAGCAGAAATATCCAATAGTCTGTTAAAATGTGAAATTTCTAATTTACCTGCATTTAAAGCTGTGTTTGCTGCTTGTTCCACAGGTAGACCTTTATCTGCAATGGCCCTTAATTCACCATATAATTCGGGATTGGTTTTAACATCTATTGTACCTTCGGCACGTTTGATAAAGTATTTATATTTATCAACACTAAGTCTGTCTTTTTGTGACTGAACCCAATCTAAATCTAAATCACCGGCCTGTGCTAAGTCTAAACCTTCTTTCGCTGTTGAGTCTTCTAATTCTTTTTGTGCAGCTCTGTTTTTAGTATTTTCTTGTCTAACAGAAGCATTATTGTGCTGCAATATACTAGTGGTAGTACTTATCATGTAATTGATTAGGGGATTAAGTTTGTCGTGTGGAATTTCTTCGCCCGCATTTCCTGATTTAATAGCCAATAATAATGTAGCCGCTTTATTGAAATCATTTTCCAAAACAGCGGATTGGTAGGCCCCTTGTATTGCTGCCATTTTTAAATCAACTATAGTAGATTTTATTAGTTCAGTTTTCATTTTTTCAGGGAGCTTAATATTAGCTATTGTTTCCAACTGTCTAGTTACGGTGTCATCTAATTGTGAAGGGTCCAACAAAACTATATTTTTATTGTTACTAAATATTTCTTGTACTTGTTTAACTTGGAATTTTGCTTTTTCGGCAACTTCAAATTTCATCGCTCTAGCTATAGAAGTATTTTTTACATCGTTAAGTTTGGTTCTAAAACCTTCTATGTCTGTTCCGGGTACTGCATCTTGTTCCATTTTCCCAATGGTGGTGTTAATTCTATCACGTACTATGTCAACATGACCTTCGGCATCTTCACTGGCTTCGGCTTCGTCTTGTTGGTCTTGCTTTGACATTTCCAGCATAGTGTCGGATACGTTTCTTTCATTAGCCAAAAACGCATCACGTTGTTGTTTGGCAGCTAGTACTTTACCCCCTTGTGAAATACTTTGACCCAATACACTGTTAGCTACTGATATTTGTGCGCCGAAAGCACCTGCTGTGTTACCTATGTTTACATTAGCAGTTGGTAAAGTGTTCGCGTTACTTTGTATTAGTTTAGGCATAATAATTATTTTATATTAATTTGAACTCGAAGCCGCTGAACCAGCAGCACTAATCACACCTGCAACAGCCCTTCTGTCACCTGCCTGTCTAGCATTTATTCCGGCCCGTCTGTCTAAAATCGCACCTTCTCTTAAACCTTTAGCTCTTTGTTCACCATTGAATCTTATAGTTTGTGCTTCCAATTCATCCTCTATAGCATTGTCATACATTACATCCAACGCAGAACCGCTTAGTGTTATACCGTTAGACCCAACTGATGATACTAAAGCCCCAACTTTTTTTCTTGCTGACCTTCTAAATCTATCTTCGTGTTCTTTAGCAGAGGCTAAAGCTAATGTGGCATTACGTTCTTTTATTTTTGCTTCATAACCTTTCCTTTTGTTAATAGCTCGGCCTTCATCGGCTGCTGATTTAGCTTTAGCCAGACCCCCAATTAAAACTATAGCGGCGGCAACACCCATTTATTTAAGCCTCGCATAAAGGGCAACATCTTGTCCCGTAGGATAAAAACTTTTCATTTTTTCAGCTTCTAAATTAAAACCTAACATTTTAGCCCAACGATGGGCCTGTTTAAAATCACAATCGACATACATTTCTATTCTTTTTTGAGCCGAACATTTTAATAAATTTATTAATATTTTCGTTATACCTAATAAATGTCTGTTTGAATTTTTGTCCATTAAACTCCAAACCATAGCCCTGTTTTCCCATAAATCAATTATGCCAACACAGCACATTATGTTACCTAAATTATCTCGTATGGCATAAGATTCTAAAGCTACTAAGTCATCATCAGATGCACAGAATGAACTTTCGGTAATTTTTCTTTGCCATTCTTGAATCTCAATGTCTTGTAAATCACCTAGACTTAATTTTTTTAGAATCACTATCTATCCTGAGTTATTAGTTGTGGCATAACTGCCAATATAGTACCGGGTAACGGGTCACTTTGCCTAACGTAAATATACCCGTTAGTATCATAATCACCATCCCATCCTATCTCTATATCACCTGTAAATAGAGGGACTGCCGTATCCATTAAATCATTTGAAGTTCTAAACACCTGAGTCGTTAAATTATCTTCATCATCACCTGTTTCTAATCCAAGTAAATCTAAAACTCTTAATATAACACGATGAATTCTTTTTATTTTTCCTTGTGCTGTGCCGTCTGCTGCTCCGGCTTCTATTGGTAACGTTTTCATATTACTAATGTATCCTAAACCTACGTGAACATCGGAAGCGGGGTCAGCTAAAGTTATGGCCCCTAAATTAACTAACCTGTCTGGGTGCGCGGCTCCGTCAACTAAAACTTTTACCGTCTCACCTTCTAAATGTTCCAATCCGCTTATGGTTGTCGTGGCGGCTCCTGAATATGAAAGCCCCGCATCAACAAAGAAAGCATCTTTTTGTAAATCCGTTTGTTCCCAATCTTTAGTTAAATATTCGACAAATTGTTTTGTACCACCGTTAATGTGACGTTCTACAACAAGCCATAAATCATCCCGGTCTTCTGCTTGGGACGGTATTGATGATATCGATTTTACTTTAGCGGTTATGGTTTTTCCCGCGTCACTATAACCACCTAAAATATGTTTGTGCCAACCGAAAGATTCTAATTCTTTTTCGTAAGTGAAACCAATTAAAGCACCATCACCCCGAACGGCCCATATCACGCTATGCGGTTCTTCCTGATATGTTATTTCTTGCAATCCTGTTGCTGTTATGTGTTCGGCAATTTTAGTTAAATTATTAGCTTTGAAACCTTCAGCATCAAAACTATATGAAAGTTCCATAAGCTTACGTTTTGCACGTTGTATGTAAATTATATCAGACCCGGCTTTAATTGGTGCAGTAGCAGAACAACCATTCCCTGATGAACGTGATGCATTTACATTAGATGGTGTTAAGGCTTCACCATTGACACTCGCTCTTATCAGCCATTGCCCACCAGCAGTACCAGCTATTAAACCCTTCGGGTCATCCAATAAATATTCAACAAGATTAACACTATTTGAGCTTAAGGTCAATGACACGCTATTACTATCAAGTACTGTAGAATCTGCTTCAGTTGGTGCAAAAAAAGTATAGTCTCCTGTATTACTGGTATCTATTCGCTGTGGAAAAAAAGTGGAACCCCCTAATACTAATCTGTTTTCGAAAAATGCAACAACGCTAGGCCAGCCATCGGTATCTGAATATAAACCCATTCTAAAATTAACTGTGGCAACTGTTGGGGCCGGACCGTAAATGATATCCGCTGTTACAACAGTATCACTTGTGAAAGCATCTATAATTAGCATAGCCCAATTATTAGCACCATCTTTGAGTCTTATAATTCTACCAACATCAGTGGATAAGAATCCCAAGCCCCCATTTATGCCAGCAGTTGCACTGGCTGTTATAGTGGCTCCGACTCCTGTAGCTACACTCGATACCAAAGTGGTTGTGGTTTGATTTATGTCCAGATAGGGACCATCAGGGCCATTACCTAATATCGACGACAACAAATCTGCATCTAATATCCAATTCGTGTGGCCAGTTCTTGTTAATGCTGCTAATTTATGTTTTTCATGCGCTAGATATAAAGTATCAGCCGACTGTGTGAAACTTATACCTTTAAGTTCACTTTGGGTGTATGTGTGACTGATTTCGTAAACTTTTGAACTTAATCCGTCTGACACGTAAGCAGTAAATGCTGTGCTATTTATACCGACTAATTCATAAGTGGTAGTGGTTAGTACATTAACTTTGAAACGTTGACCATTTAATTCTGTCATGCCAACGATACCGTCTAATTTAGTGTGCTGGTCATTAACTAAGTTATGCACAGCAAGGGTGGTAACAACTGCGGGATTAGCCTGTGTTACGTTTGATATTATTACTCCAGCTTCTAAAATTGCAGCTTTATTTCTATAAAATCTAAAATAATTTTCACCGGCTTCTATCATGTAAGCCTGTGTTGTTGAAAATTCAAACTGAATTAATCGAGTTATTTTAGAACTGTATTTAACTTCAGCCGTGAATTTCGTTCCACTTCGGCGCAACAATGGGCCTTGAATTAATGGTATGTAGTTTTCCAATAACTGAACTGCGCTTTGGTACTTATCAAAGTCACTTCTTGAACGAAGCAAGGGTGATATTTCGCCAGCACTAAAACTTTGTTGCATGGGTGACGCTTTAGGCATTTTTAATTCCTTGCTGTAATCCAAGAATCATCAGGTGGTGATTCAGCTATATTAGAAAAGGCATTAACTTTTCGAGCCATGGCAATGGCTTCTCTATAATCATCTTTAGTGATTTGTTTTTTCGTGTTGGACTGAGTGAGACGTTCATTAATCTGTAATGCCAAAGCTATGGCGAGTACATCTATAAACGCATCATCAAATAAATTTGGGTCAATTACTTGTTTGATATATTTAAGTTCTATTATGGCAGCTGAACTGGATAGCAGTTTTCGACCTTCTATTTCCCAATCTGTATCCTGATTAGTTGGTAATGGACGTATACAATCGGAAGGTAATGAAAATTGATAATCCTGACCAAAAATTGGCGTAGTGGTATCGGGGGCTAATAATGTTCTTGCTTTCGCAAAGTTCCATTTGTATTTTCTTATTTCTCTATCTCGAACTAATGCATATGCAAAATTACATTCTTTTGCTTCTTTTGAATTTTCAGTTAGAGAAGAAATTCTGCTGGCTCCTACTTTTTGTAAAGCTAAATTACAAATTTCTACTTCAGAAGCCATTTTTAAACCTACTTTATTATAAATACCAACTAAGAACATTCTTAGTTGGTATGTGTTTTTACATTATTGAACTAACCTTCGTGGACGATTAATTCTAATGATATTGTACCTGCTGTATCAATAGCCGCAGTGATTACATTTACCACCACATCAAATTCACCACCGGGGTCTTCCGTTAAAGCTGGTACGATATATTGCCAAGCTTCTTTACCGTAGTTTGAACGGTCGCCACCTATGGCTTTTTCACCTGCTGTAGCACCAACGATACCTGCTGCTAAAGCGTCTGGGTCAGCGGTTATTTGGCCTCCAACACCTTCAAAGCCCAGTGTTAAAATTGGTGCTGTTGCTGCGCCTAAACCGTCGTGTGACAATATAGAACGATGTGAAATAACCGAGTTAGAGGCAATACGTCCCATATAATACTTAGAACCTACACTATCTGCCGCGCCGGTTTCTACCGTTTCAGTAGACACCCGCACCCGCGCATTTTTTAAACTTCGTTTGGCTTTAACTGTGGGAACGACGTTTTTAATTCCGTTCATAAATTGAGAGCCACTTAGTGCTACTACTGCCATTTTATTTACTCCTGATTAGGTTTATGAAAATTTATGTTTCTACACAAAGAACTTCAATTACTTTCTTTTCTTGTGTGCGCGTAGCACCGATAGTGGCTTTCATAAATACTTGTGTCAAATAGTTCTTGTCTTCACGAACATCAATATGTGTTTCTAAACCATTCCATTGGCCCAAAACGATACCTGACTTAGCCCAAGCGATACAACGTCTGTCACCATTGGAATCGACGCCTAGTTTTTCATTTCGAATGAACTTGAACCCCATGAATGAATCGACTTGACCCTGCACCAATGCTTTAACTGTATTGAAATCCGCACTTGTGACTTCAGTTGTAGCTAACAGATTAGTTAATTGTTTGCTACCTACTGCAAAATACAATTCATCATCTTCGTCAACTTCGTTTAAGCCAAATTTTTCTTTAGCTGTTCGGAGTTTACCGAGTGTTAACCCGGTTGCCGCAGGTGCAATTTGTTGGTTAGTGGTATCAAAGGCAGTAACGGTCACACCATTTTTTCCAGTTTGCGAACTACCTAACAGTGCATCACGAATTACGACGTTAACTTTACGTGCGTACGCTGCTCGCATTGCTGCGGCATATGGAGAAATTGGACTATTAAGAGAACGGATTTCGTCTTCTTTGTCAACTGGTAAAGCTTTGTTATAATCTGTTGGAAAAACCCAACGTTGTTTGTGTTGAATGTCACCGAATAATGTATCACCATGACGAGTTGTAACTTCGTCGAATTCTACTTCGCCGAATTGTTTAATTACTTGTGCGCTTTCGCCACTATAAGATTTAGTCTGGACACCACGAAGCATCATAGGCATTTTTTGCTGAAGCAATAATTCTACGTTAGTGGTAAACGAACTGTGGAAATGGTCTGGAATTTCAAAAGGCATGGTCTTGTCCTCGTAAGTTGTTGAAAAATTTATGTGTTATCTTTCAAGCTTATCCTTACGGGGCTTTTCATCGTATCACAATTGGCCGGTTAAGGTTATCAATCCAGATACGGGGAGAAGATTACCCCCCATATACCGAAAAGTTACCAAATTACATACTATATGTCAACCTTTTCCTATAGATAATTTATGCAGTCTATCCATTTCCGCCAAGGCAAGGGTATCACCTTCAATATAACGTTTTGTGAACGCCGGGTCAGCTTTCTTTTCCTGAATTTTTATTCGAGCTTCAGCGGGTGATAGCACATTAAAACCTTGTCGGTCTTGGGTATCACTTTCAAAAGTGTCTTCTAATAATGATGCACCGATATTTTGTAGCAAACTCATTGTTCGATGAAAACCCAGTGATTCTTCCAAGCCGTTTAAATCTTCATCTGTAATTCCAAATTCATTTGCAGCGCGTCCAGCAATATTAATATTTTGGTCATACTTAGCTCCCCATTCTTTCTTAAGGTCATTATTGTCTTCTTCAGCAATTAAATTATACTGTTCATCGTTATTTTCACCAACGCCGTTCTGATACTCATTCCATTTATCTGAAATAATAGCTGCCTGTGATTTACTTAGACCAGCTTCGAAAAATATGACTTTCATTGCTTCGGCCAAATCTTTATCACCTCCCACTTCAGGTACTTCAATCTCATATCCATTTGAGGCTTCGGGACGACCTAATTTGGTATAATAACTCGACAAGTCTTCAGGCGTCGCATCTTCACCCGGAATAGAAACCAAATTATCCGGATTACCTGACATTTTTTCTAAATTACGATAGCTGTTAATCACGGATGATGGATTTTCCCATCCTTTAACACCAACGATGCCTTTATCTTCATCAGATAGACCTTCAAGCCAAGTTTGCGTATCATCTCCTGTGCCATCGCCACCTGTACCACCTGTACCATCACCAGCTTGTTCACTGAAAATATATTTTAAAATAAACATTGTTATGATTCTCCTGTTTGTGTTAGATTAATAATGTTCATGTTGTGTTCTCCATATTAAATCCCTATTTACTTTAGGGATTCTTTTTATGTTTTGCTATATTCAGATATCAATTCATCATCGGACATTTCAAGATGGTGTTGAATTCGTAAAAAAGTTTCTCTACGACCATTTAGCATATCAGAAATTTTTTGATTCGAATGAAAGGTTGTTGTGTTTGCTCTGCAAAATCGCATTAAATCTTCTAATACTTCTTCACCTTCTTCAGTACTAAAAACTCGTTTGTACATTTCCGCACGGTTTAATAAAAATTGTTTTAGTTTTATGTTTTCTTGGTCTTCCGACATTACCGTCTACCTATCATATTGTAAAATGTGTTTCTAACTATTGTTACTATTGGACCGGCTGGAACGATAAACATTGAACTTACAATACCGGCCGTAATTATAATGCCTGATATGAAATGACCTGCTATATACGCAGTCAGCAACAATCCAGACATTGTAACATTACCGGTCAACGATTTAAAAGTCTTTTTATTAATAATTCCAGTTGTTAATATATTACCCGAAAGTACTTTTAATATTAATTTAGAAATCCCTCCGGAATTAGTTATAGAACCTGCTAAACTTTTTAATGTTCTTTTAATTAAACTACCAGAAGCTGATATAATCCCAATGACTATTTTAACAAACACAATTGAATTTGTTAAAATACCTGAGGGAGTCATGTTCCCAGTGAATAATTTTAAGGTACTTTTTACTAAAGAACCTGCAACCATTATTGAACCTGAAAGCAATTTTAAGAAAGCTTGGGTTGTGTCAAGTATTCCTGAAATTGTTATTGACCCTGTCAAGTTTTTAACGAATACAATGGCTGATGATAACACGCCCGACATTGTGAAAGAACCGGCGAAAGATTTAAGCGTTCTCTTAATTACATTTCCAGACATAGTGTAACTGCCTAACACCACTTTTGATATTAGTTTGGCTAATGAACCTGCTAGAGTTATTGAACCCGAAACTATCAAAGCAAAAAGTACTGAAAAGCTTAATGACCCTGATAGTGTTATTGAACCAATTATTAATTTAGTAAAGGCTTTTAAGCTAGATAAAATACTTGTCATGGTTATAAAACCATTTAATATTTTAATAGTTAACTTAGTTATTAATCCACTTAACGTAATTATTCCTGTTAATGCTTTTAATGTGTTCTTTAATACTGAACCTGTGATTGTTATTGAACCAGTTATTGTTTTTAATATGACACCCGGTATTAAAAGCCCCCCTAAAGAACTTACCATAGTAATAGAACCGGCCAATGTAATACTTGTTAATTTATTAACTATACCGGAAATACTAACATTGCCTACGACATTTTTTAGTGTTCGTTTAATTAATGAACCCGTTGTTGTAACACTACCCGCTAAACTTTTTAAGGCTTTCTTTATTATAGAACCAGTTAGCGTAGTTGAACCAGTGACTGTTTGATTAAAAGTCGTGCCTGTAGATTTCGTTATGGTAGCATTTGCGGTATTGGCGTAAACGGTTGGGTCAGATACACGAAAATTTATGCTATCATTATCTGCTGAATCTGCTGATATAAATGTTACAGTGTATTCGTGTTCTGTTCCAGAATTATTAAGCTCTGCAATACCACCAGCACCCGTTTCAATTACACCTTCGTTGGTAGTTGCGAAAGTGGTTGCGTTTATTTGTTGGGTGCAATCATTACCGTCTGTTAAATTTGTGCTATTGTAATATTGGCATCCAGTACTTGTGTTCGTTAAATTATTATATGCACCACCATTGATACTGAACTGTAATTGGCCGGAAGAAATCGTAGATTCCCCGGTGTCGAATATCGCGAAACGTACTCGTAAATTTACATTACCCGCAGATACATCAACGTCCGTTGTTGTATTTACTACTTCTAACCATGTGGCCACAGATTCAGAACCGTCATCGTTTCGCCACCGATAATCGGTCTGAGTAATAGCCATGGTTTATATCATTCTGCGTAATGAAGCTATTCTATCTGCCGCCACAACATTAACATTAGTTAAACATTGATACAATTGATGGACTGCTATCATGGCGTTTTTAGCGTCCGTAACCATAGATACTTGTGCAGTCGTCGCCGTTCCCCCGAATAAAGAATTGGCGAACAACTGGTCTGTACCCCCGTTGGCTGTTCTGGCTTCTAATAAATCTTGATACGATTCCTCTGCTAAAATTAAATTTTGTGACACAGATTTAGAATGTTGTTCAATGATTCGTTCGACCAAGGCCCAAGTTAAATTATTTGAATGTGGCATTTTCTAACTACCCGATGGTACAGTTAATTCATATGTAAATTGAATACTGTCTCCGCTAACAACATTAATAGATGTGAATACTGAACGGTCTAATAAAGTTCCAGCAGTAAGTGCGGAAAATATACCATGTTCTGTAATAGCTAATGTTGCCGTGTAAGCTAATGTCGCTACAGTTTGATAAATATTCGTACTTGCGCCTTCACCTTGAGTGCCACTTACTCTTGAACCAATTTGTGTACCTAAAGCAGTATCCGCAATTGCTTCAGCTATTGCGCCTGTACCAGATGCATGGAATCTAAATAACGCCACATCGGTAGTATTCGCTTGTAAGCCGTCAACAATATAATTAACACCGACAGTCGTTATGACTTTAGTACTGACAATACCATAATCAATTATTTCGCCAGTAGCTTTTATTAATTTAATTTTCAATATGGCTTCAGGTGATATCGCACCGAAACTAATACCGGGAACTAAATTAGCTAATGCTTTTGCTGCTACTCTTAAATCAAGCAGACCGCGCATGTATTCATTTTTTATTAGTACCCAAATCTTTCTTAGTTCTATTTGAAATTTTTTCATCGGTTCGACCTCGTTTTCGTTTTCCTGTTAATTGTAAATACTGTTGTTTTTTGATGTGGAAAAAAATTCTAACCCATCTTAATACACTATTCATTTTAATCCCCCATTTGTGTCACCGTCCCGAAGCCGTCCAATACACCTGCTGCTTTAACCATAGAAACATGCGTTGCACCTTCGGGTACTGCAAAAACTTCTACGCCCTGTGGATGATAAGTGTTACCAGTTGTATTCGCTACAGCTGCTACACCTGAATTACCAAACTGAAGAAACACATCCACACTGGTGGATATTCGTACTATATTGGCCCCATTTAAAGTGACTCTTACTTGACTAACAACAAGTGATACAAAAAAATCGTTAGTATGATTTAAAGGTAATACTTGTATGGTATCACCATTTAGACTATGCACACCGCCCGTTACATATTTCTTATCCGTCATCTAATACACCACCTTTAGCTAGCCCAGCTACTGCGGGTAAAGCTTCTACAGTTTTGTCCATTTCGGCTTGTTGTTGCCTCCCGTCTCTTTTTTCCTGAACTTGTTCAGCCGTCGAACGCCATCTAGCGGGTACTGCATTAATTTCCATAAGGTCAGGCATAGCAGCGTCCATATTAATATGGTCAAAAGCACTAATGTCTTGTGTTGTATTAGCATGTGTTGTAGCGATTTCAATAGTTCGGAATAAACCGGCTGCTTCTTCAGCTTTTTGTGCCCTTGATAATGGGGAATCATATTCAACTTCATATTCACCTTCCGCTTCAATTAATTCATTTGGCATTGGGGGTAAAACGTTTTGTCTTAACAGTATGTCCAACTCACGTTGTATGGTTGGACCTAATGATTCTGATTGCTGTCTACCCATAGTGGGTGAAAGTAATGCACCTTTTTCTTGAGCGCGTTCTAAAACTTCAGTGGCAGTCATCGTTGGGTTATCTGTTAATATTTGAAACAGAGTTACCAAAAATACATCATTAATAATTTGTCTTTCTAATTCCATCATCTGATGGCCAACGGCTAAATTACCTGTTGGTAAAGTGTGAACAAGTGCGCGACCATCCGCTGACACGCCCCCGGGTACAACTGTTCCGGGTTTTAAACTTATGCTATCCACAACACCATCATCATGTGTTAGTAAGATAGGAGCTACTACTCTGTGACCTTGAATTAAAACTGTTTTCTTTTGTTCATTTAAAGTTTTAATGGCTGGCAAAGCCAACATTGCAGGTGAACGTCCATAAACTTCGCCGGGTGTTTGTGTATATCTTGAAATGGAATATGGAAAAGTATTGTAACCGCCTTCCGATAAAATAATTTTTTCTTTTTTAGCTATATACAAAGAACGAAAAGGCATACCTTTGAAACCTTTACGTGTTGGGTCGATATCGTCTCGTGGTTCGACGCAATGTACAAACCAAAACTTAACACTCGGGTCATGTCCTAACGCTTTTCGAATGTCGGGCGTTAAATTATCTTCACCCCATTTTTGTTTTGCTTGTAACGCTGTGTATTCAAATAATCGGTAAACGGTATCCACAACGCCTTGATGATTTTCAGAAAAATATATCTGACCCAAGTGACATGCTTTATATCGCATACCCCGTCCGGACTTAGCCTCGTCAATAAACATTGACCCGGTTCCAAACGCACCTAAAAATAAATATATGCTGTGTTGTTGTGATGCAAAATTTGCCTGTGGGCTGTATCTGGCTCTAAACAAAATATCATTAACATCGTCAAACCACATTTGGACGTTGTGACTTTTATTTAATTCGTTATCAGAAGCTCGGAGTCTGTGCCATTTGCTGTTACGTGGTGTCAACATACTTTCCATGGCGGCAGAAAAACGAGTCAATGCTACAGGTGCGGTACTATCGTATAACTTTCGGGTTCTTTTTTCGCCGGGTTCGTTACCTAAACCGTGATTATTAAACAAACCACTGTATGAAGGCCAAACTCTATCAGCAATTTCTTCCCAATGATTTTCCCAAGTCCCACGTTCGTTTTGAAGTTTCTCAACAATGGCGACTTTCTGTTCGGCTACGTTTGGCATTAACTAACCTCTTAGTACCCGGGCAGCATTTGAAAAATTTGTATTGTTTCCACGTTTGGCCGCAGCGAGTGCGACTTTCGCCGGGTTACGTTTTCGTGTTCGGGTAAAGGTATCCACAATTGGTGGTGGAGCTAGAGCAGCTTTGGGACCAGTAGTTGATGTGCCCTGTGCCCTTTTTGGTAAACCACCACCTTTCTTATCATTAATTTGGTCTACAAGACCCCCAATAGTGCCTGTTATCTTTTTAACTACGCCACCCATGATTAAGTTAACCCCGCAATTAAACCACGACCGCTAGTGAGAATAGTGCTTGCCCTACCTTGGCGCACTCGGTTACGCGAACCCCGTAATTTTTTTACTGCCTCCGTGGAAGCATCAGCTCGGGTGGGTATTTTTTTTTCTACTTTCGGTTTAGCTCTTGGTGGTAAAGATGGTGTAGGTGATTTAAATAAATTACCCATAATTATTTTCTCCAGATACGCTTATTTAAATTGTTTGTCAATAGTTAAAAACATCATAATCAACATCGCGGGCTTTTGCAAGTCTTTTTCTTGACCTTAATGATGTTGGGGTATTACGTCTACTAACTTTAACTGCGAATGTCAATGCCAAAGCATCCCCATGGTCTGGTGAAGCTAACCCTCTTGCCTTCATGCTGTCTTTGGCTTCTAAAATTATTTTATCGCCACCACCTTGGAACCCATACTGTGGCGCGGTTAAGTCATTGAATAATTCTTTGCTGTCGTCAACACAACCACCAAGTAACCAGTTTCGGGTCTCGCCCCACATGTAAGTGCGTAAATTATAATACTCACTGTCGGACGGAATCTTTCTACTATTAAACCATATCTCATTCACTTTATATTTCAGTTCTCGTAATCTGTCGATTACACCTGAACCATTCCCCGCATCGATATTAACTGCATCAGGATTATATTTGTCAATAGCTTCTGCACAAAAATAGGCAACTTGCATATTATCCATTGACCGAATGATAATAGGTGCTATCGATTTAGCATCACGGCCCTGTCTAAACCGAATGACCGTACTGTCATCTCCAAATCGCGCAACATCAACACCCATTACTAAGGGTGCGCCATTATCTTTCATAATATCCCTATCAGTTGCATGTTCCACAACACCATTGCTAATAAACTGATTAGCACCTTGATGCGGGAATAAGCCCTTCACTTCAATTCGTGCTACGTCGCTGTCTTCTCCGTGGGTATCAATAATTTTTTCATAGACTGCATGGTCAGTACCTTCGACTTCGCGACTATCAATATGCAAATTTCTCCAGTATTTTCTATGGGCATTGAAACATTTAAAAAACGAGCCACTATTTTGTCGGGGGTTACTAAATGCAATCCAGTACCGGTGTAACACTGGCTCTGTGAAAAAACCTTCGGACACTTTCCAAATACTGTCATCAATTCCGCTTGCTTCATCAAACAACAACATCATGCCTAATGGATTGTGTGCCCCGGCAAACGCATCTGGATTCTCTGCCGACCAACTTTGGGCCTCAGAATAATAATAACCGGGGTCAATCCCTAAATCTTCCTTAACTAATTTTGAATACCACGGCGCAGGTTTAATACTAAGAGCGTGTGGTTCAAACCAATGAGCATTAATTGACATGGTTTGCCATTTTCTGAATTCAGCCCATGTTCTGGATTTCAATTGTGATTCAGTATTGGCCGTGGTGATATTTGTACTGCCAACGATACAGGTTCGAAACCAATCTGATAACCATGCGAACAAAGCGGATTTGCCGGGTCCCCGTCCTGAAGCAATTGCAAGTTGGTACACTTCGGGACTTTTCCCGTTATTAATTAATCTTTTATTTTTTTGAATGTGGTCAGCAATTAATAACAGTTCTCGTTTCTGCCACTTGCGGGGACCCTTGATATGTTCTAAAACTGTGTCTTTTTTCCCCCAAGGGTATGAAAACATTACATAATTATATGGGTTCTCTGTAAACCGAGGACTCCATAACTCTCTCATAAGTTGTTCTTCTTGCTTGGCTGTGTATTTCATGTTGTCTTAATGTCTTTGATTAATAAGGATTTGTCGTACTGTTGTGATTAATTACCTTGTATTGTACGGGGTAATTCATGTAAAAATTTATATGTGATGTGTCCACTATGCAACGTATATCTCCCGCTCCGCGCAAAATCCGGGGTACGCCCCCACACACCCCCCACCCTAAGTTATTGATTTTCAACTGAATATGTCATTGTCATGTGGGTCAAGTGATTTATAATCACCTGTACTACGCTCAATAACATCAACAGTATCAATGACTTGATTGTCTTCGACTTCTTCATATTGTGCATTAACTATCAATAGCCTATTATTCGCATCGGCTAACGCCTTCTTGATATCGGGCTTATCATTGATGTTTACATCCAGCTTAGTACCATACACTTTAGGATTCAGTACACCGCTGCGCCACTTACGAGCGTCTATCATGTTACGGGCTTTCTGTGGGTCTAATGTGTTATCAGCTATATTGATGATATCATCGGCTATAGAGTCAGCATGGTCTACCCGTGCGCGTTGATACAGCTTGTCAAACTCTCCATATGTCATGCGCCACCTACGAACCGTTGATGCTTCAGGCATTCCTTCAGACTCTAAAACGGATTTAAGCGTTTCACCATTGGCTATGCGGCTGGTTATCACTTCAGCTATAAATTGGGAATATGTGGAGGGAATCGACATTGATTCATTCTATATCTATTTGATTTATTAATCAATAGTGACAAAATGTGTCATGTATTGACAAAATTAGGCCCAAAGCGACAAAAATAGTCACGCACATAGTTTTTAAGTCTTTGATTGTTATATATTTGAAGTTGGCACGTGGTATGCATTGTATAATCTAACTAACATCAAAACAGGTAAATATAAAATGTTTAAATTCACTTATAACGGTCACGATTACAACTATGATTTTGAAAATAATACCTTAATCAATATTGAAGGTGTGAAAGTGGCTCGAGTTGAATTAGCGGCAGATTCTAATTTTGATGAATATAACTATTTCATTCATATAGAATCAAATGAAGTTATGCAATCTATACATGAGAACGAAATTTTGTTTTCACAAAATCATGTGATATTAGCGGGATTATATGAAAGTTTTTACAACTAATTGAGGT
>CAYOHQ010000003.1:0-34030 GCA_964403805.1 uncultured Thioalkalispiraceae bacterium
AAAAATCATTTTCTTTTTTGTTGCCCTTTTAAATATTTAAAACGGTCCAAATCAAACTTGTATACCTTTTTGATTCCTGAAATATCGTCCTGTCGTTTTTTGATGTAGGTATTATTGCTTTTAATTTGAGATTCATTTTTTTTAATATCAGTAAGCAGTTTCGTCGGTAATTTATTACCGCCACGTTCAAAATTTCCTGCTCGTTCGCGTAAGTCATCTAGGTTTAACTTAATGGCATTGTTATTACTTTGGCTTATTTCAATCAGACTTTGAACCGCCGTTATTCGATTATCCCTAGCGATGATTAAATCACGTTCTGTCGTAAATGTTTTGAGTAGGATACGATCTTTGCGTTTGCGTTCTGCTATTTTAGCTATTTCTTTATTAATTCTTGCTTGTTCAGCTAATTGCTCTTTATTTTTAGGTGCCGCGATTACTCTGATTACTACGCCATTTTTATTTAATATCTCAATTCGTGTTTTGCGGTACTCATCCGGAATCTGGTAACCACACTCACGAACGCCTTTTTCTGTTTTCCAACATTTAATACCGGCATGCACTGAGTTAACGAATACTATCGAAAATAAAAGTAACAAGAATTTGGTTAATTGAATCATAGTGTAAAAAATCTATTTCAAACTGTTATAGTTCTAGTATAAATTATATCGGTAAATATAGAACCTGATTTAGTTTTAAAGGGTGAATTTCATTGGATTATATCATTTTATTTATCATTTCTTTAGTTGCCAACACCTTTTCTGCATTTGCAGGTGGAGGTGCTGGTTTATTTCAGTTACCGGCACTGCTGTTTTTAGGAGCGACATTCAGTATGGCATTGGCAACTCATAAACTCGCCAGTGTTGCGTTAGGTATTGGTGCAACTTTTCGCCATTGGCGGGATTCTCAATTAAACCGCCGATATATTGGCCTTATTCTGGTGAGTGGCTTACCGGGAGTGTTTATTGGCGCTAATATCGTACTCGCCATACCGGATCGAATCGCTGAAATTTGCCTGGGTATTCTCACACTATTTTTAGGTATTTATTCCTGTTTCAAGGCAAATTTAGGTCAAACACAACAGCTGTTAGTGCTTGATAACTACCGGTTAATTGTTGGAATGTCGGTGCTCATGTTTATTGGCATTTTAAATGGTTCGCTCACTTCGGGAACGGGTTTATTCGTCACTATTTGGCTAGTTCGCTGGTTTGGCTTTGATTATAAACATGCTGTGGCATACACCCTGGTATTGGTTGGTTTATTCTGGAATGGATTTGGTGCTATAACCCTGGGGCTGCAAACTCCTATTATTTGGGATTGGATACCGTCATTGTTACTCGGCTCCTTTATTGGTGGCTATCTTGGCGCGCATTTAAGTATCCGGCAGGGGAATAAATGGATTAAAATTGTATTTGAGATTTTGAGTATTGCAGTGGGAATTAAGTTGATCATTGGATGATGTATTTAAGCTACACCATACTGTTCACGATAATCCTCAATCGCTTTTAATTGCTGCGAGTTGTCTCCGTGCTTGTCTAAATATTCTATTAAATCCGACAAGCTGATGATATTAATAACCGGGATGTTATAGCTTTGTTCTACTTCCTGGATGGCGGATAATTGGTTTTGGCCGCGTTCCTGTCGATCCATTGATATTGCAACTCCGGCAACGGTGGCATTTTCGTTTTGGATGATGGAAATTGATTCTCGCACGGCTGTTCCAGCGGAGATTACGTCATCAATAATTAAAATATTACCTTCCAGTGGCGCACCGACAATCGAGCCGCCTTCTCCATGGGTTTTAGCTTCTTTGCGATTAAAACTATAGAAGCTATTTTGGCCATGCTTGTCGTGTAATGCAGCAGCACAGGAGCAGGCGAGTGGAATACCCTTGTAAGCTGGCCCGAATATGACATCAAATTGTATTTTAGATTCAACAATCGCCTCAGCATAATAAATGCCTAATTTAAATAATGCTTCGCCAGTGTTAAATAAGCCCGTGTTAAAAAAATAGGGGCTTATACGGCCAGATTTTAAGGTGAATTCACCAAATCGTAATACATTGTATGAGAGTGCAAATTCGATGAATTCTTTTTTGTATGCTTGCATAATTTTTAAACCTTATAAATTAAATCTGAAGTAGAACCAGTGTCGAAGTTATTGAGTAATTTGTTGTATGATACACCTAATTATAATAACTCGGGTATACACAATGCGGATTATAACAGCAAATGTAAATGGGATTCGTGCAGCAAATAAAAAAGGTTTTTTTGACTGGTTGGCAAAACAAAAAGCCGATGTAGTTTGTATTCAGGAAACCAAAGCACAGGAACAGCAACTTGAGGACCCGGTATTTCATCCAAAAGGATATTATTGCTATTACTTTGATGCTGTTAAAAAAGGCTACAGTGGTGTTGCACTCTATTGTAAAACAAAACCCGATAAAGTTATCCGAGGATTAGGTTGGGAGCATTGTGATACTGAAGGACGATATATACAGGCAGATTTTGGTAAATTAAGTGTTGCGTCCTTGTATTTACCATCGGGTTCCTCAAGTGAAGAACGCCACACGAATAAACTGGATTTTATGGCGCGGCTTATGGAAGTATTAAAAGGCTTTCGGCGTAAAAAACGTGAGTACATTATTTGTGGAGACTGGAATATTATTCACAAAGAAATCGATATTAAAAATTTTAAACCTAACCTAAAAAATTCCGGCGTTACGCAACCAGAACGCGAATGGTTAGATGCGCTATTTGGTGCACGTGGTT
The DNA here is from genome assembly GCA_964403805.1 of uncultured Thioalkalispiraceae bacterium. Lineage (GTDB taxonomy): Bacteria > Pseudomonadota > Gammaproteobacteria > UBA6429 > Thiohalophilaceae > CAYQUC01. The sequence continues at coordinate 2,769 of CAYOHQ010000003.1, forward strand.
ATATTGATGCTTTTCGAGAAATTAATAAAAAACCCGATGAATACACCTGGTGGTCTAATCGCGGTCAGGCACGAGCCAATAATGTTGGTTGGCGTATTGATTATCACGTTGCAACACCGGTTGTTGGGGCAACCGCGAAGAAAACCTCAACGTATAAAAACAAATGGTTTTCTGATCATGCGCCATTAATAATTGATTATGACTATACTATTTAAAAATAAAATAATTATTTCATTGTTATGATTAATCAAGCATCAACAACAAGACCGAATTGGCACGAAGCACTACTTACCTACTTTAAACCAAAAGTATTGGTGATGTTGTTTCTGGGTTTTTCTGCTGGCTTACCACTACTTTTAATTTTTTCATCACTTTCAATTTGGCTGCGCGAGGCGGGTGTTGCGCGATCCGAAGTTACCTACTTTAGTCTAGCAGCGTTGGCTTTTTCGTTTAAATTTATCTGGGCTCCGCTAGTTGATAAATTACCGATTCCTTTTTTATTTTCGCTATTGGGTAGAAGGCGTAGTTGGTTATTGCTGGCGCAGCTGGCTATTGCTGCATCGATAATATCAATGGCAATGGTTGATCCGGTTTTTGGTTTGAAAGGCATGGCCTTTGCGGTAGTTGCCCTAGGGTTTTCTGCGGCTACTCAAGATATCGTAATCGATGCTTATCGAATTGAAGCTGCCGACGTCGATAATCAGGCAGCCATGTCGGCAATCTATATTGCCGGGTATCGTATCGGTATGGTGGTGTCAGGGGCTGGCTCTTTGATCATTGCTGCAAAGCTTGGCATTGATGGTGAGTACCATTATCGTGCATGGCAACTAACTTACTTTATAATGGCCGGGTTTACCCTGGTTGGTATTATAACAACCTTAATTATTAACGAACCTCAAAATAGTCAGAATCAAAATGCGAGTAAGTATTTACACAGTTTGTTTGATTATGTTCGATTTATATTTTTGTTTTTTGTTTTTACCTCATCATTTATTATTTGTTATTTATATATTGAAAAGCTGGGTTTAAATTCGAATTTAATCAAGTTAAGTTTTTTTCTGGAATCATGCCGTCTTCTCATTTCATTAGCATTCGCTGTCATGATCGCCTATAGCTTAGTGGCATTAAATATCGTGAATCGAGATATGATCTATTCAACTTACATCGAACCCTTTATTGATTTTTTTAATCGCTATCGAAATGTCTTTGTTTTTGTTTTATTGTTAATTGGTTTATACCGGGTATCGGATATTATTCTTGGCACAGTAGCCAATATTTTTTATGATGATTTAGGCTTTAGTAAAGAACAAATTGGTTACACTTCTAAAACATTTGGCCTGATTATGACAATAACCGGTGGTTTTGCCGGTGGCATTCTGAGTGTTCGGTTTGGTGTGTTACGTATATTATTACTTGGTGGAATATTATCGGCATTAACGAATTTGTTGTTTGTTTATTTGGCTGTATCTGAACCGAGTGTCTGGTCTCTCAGCGTCGTGATTGCGGCTGATAATATGAGTGGCGGTCTTGCGATGGCGGCTTTTGTTGCATACCTGTCGAGCTTAACCAGTCTGTCATTTACCGCCATGCAATATGCTATTTTTAGTTCATTAATGACCTTGGTACCAAAAACATTAAGTGCCTATTCGGGAACCATAGTAGATATGGTCGGTTACTCGTGGTTCTTTATTGGCACAACTATAATCGGGATCCCCGTTATTTTCTTGATTTTATTTCTGATAGTCAAACAACACACAACAAATGACCGATGAACTTACTTTATTTGCTGCATTGATAGCCGGCTTACTCGGTGGCGTGCATTGTGTCGGGATGTGCGGCGGCATCGTTAGTGCTTTGAGTATGAATGTTAATTCTGAATCAGCACAAAAAAATAAATACTTAATATTACTTTCTTATAATCTCGGTCGATTAATTTCGTATAGTCTGGCAGGATTATTAGCAGGCGGTTTGGGATGGTGGCTTGCAAACTGGGTATTCATCAATAAGGCTCAAATTATTTTACAAATTATTGCAGCTTTAGTTATGTTGCTACTTGGATTATATCTTGCCAACTGGTCTCGATTATTATCTATTTTAGAAAAACCCGGTAGCGTTGTCTGGAAGCGTATTGAACCTTATGGTCGCCGTTATATTCCAGTCTATCGAGCGCGAGATGCTGTGGTGCTGGGTTTTATTTGGGGATGGTTACCTTGCGGTCTGGTTTACAGCATGTTGATTTGGTCAATAAGCGCTGGTAATGCAATTCAAGGCAGTTTACTGATGTTGTCCTTCGGTATTGGTACATTACCTAACTTATTATTAATCGGGATATTTGCACAAAAAATTACAACGTGGTTTCAATTACTCTGGCTGCGTACAATTGCAGGACTAATTATTATCGGCTTTTCATTATTAATGTTATTTAGAATATTTAACTTTGTTTCTTGAAATGAACCCTCTCTTTTAGAGAGAGGGTTCTGGTGAGGGATTAAATTAGATTGTTAGTGAGTAAAAAATTGTTGGCGAAAAGTTACCTTAAGTGGTTTATCTTTACCAGCTACTTTAATGTTAACTGAAAAATCCAGTGTTTCTCTGTTTGTTACTGAAAAGTCACTAATGTAATAAATAGCTTCTCCTTCTTTAACCTCGGTGATATCCAGACTTTTTAGTTGACCTGTTAAATTACTTGCCGTGCCGGACACATCAGCCGTCACCGCAGAATTTTTTTTATTTTTTTTCTGAACGGAAATATTAATCATGCCACGATTCTTACTACGCCTAATATTATAATGTTTAGCTGTTTCTGCATGTAAGGCATCGGTGGTAAACGCATTGTAATGAACAATGTAATCACCATAGTCTTTAGACTTTTCTGCATAAACATTACTAACCATGACAAAAAATGCAATAGTAATAACGGTTAAAAATTTTTTGTTCTGTAATACCATATTTTATTTCTCCTCCGGAAGTTCCTGACTACACTTAAACTATAGCGCAAAATCGATTGATATAAATAATAAAGAATTTTTGTTGAAATTCAAATGCTTAAGAGGGTATGTGGTTATTTGTAGGTATTTTAAAACCGGATTTCTTCACGCTTAAAAATAAATTTATTGTTTTTGAATTCGATACAAGGCAATTTGTCCCATTAAATTTGGAAACAGGTTAATAATAAAATGATTTATATGCTCGTTATCACCAAGCTGACACAGGGGGGAAACGATGCCACCTTTACCATTTACGGCAGTGACGGTGGTGATATTACCTTTGTGACCTTTTGACTTTAGTCGACTTAAAACGAAATAGATGAGTTTTGTGAAAGTTAACGGGACAGCAGTAATAATTTTCTAACGCTCAAGGTTTAAAAACTCGATATCCTGTGCATCAGATGCGAGTTTCCTATTTTTATAAGCTATTTCTTTTAAACGGATAAGATCATCTATAGATGCTATAGTAAATGTATGGGATCGAATTTTCTTTTTGTGTGCATTTTTGACTACATTTATTGCAGACAGCGGATAGTCAAAAAGTAAATCAATTCTTAAACCTGTCTTATGATTATAAAAATAGGCACTTTCAGGTTTGTCTAATTGTAATCGACTATAAGCTATATTTTGATTATCAATAGTTTGGACAACTTCTCTTTGCGCATTAACTTTTGAAGCTAATTCTAAGCCCTGTTTATAAAAAATTCGTACTAACTCTCTTAAGTTTCTGGCTTCTTCAGAAATTAAAAAATCAAAATCTTTTGTTACACGCTGTGAGCCTAAAATAACAAGTGCCATTCCACCAACAAGGACAGGTGTTAAATTATGGCTCTCTAACTCTTTAATAATTTGACCAACAACATCAAGGTATGTTTTTGGATCAAAGTTCATTTATGGAAGGTAGTTTTCTATTTGTTGAATTTACTGATTTTACTGTAGCCGGTGGATTGAGTTGTCTGATTGCTTCCATGTATTTAAAGTTAATTTCAATTCTGCGAGCAGCTTTTAAGGATGCAATTCTTGCTTTGGCTCCCAAACTGGCAATACGTTTTTTTTCAGTAGAAGATAAATTCTGAGCTCTTTTTAAGCCACCGAGTCTACCTAGTTCTTTAGCAATATTCTGATAATCCATATTATTAGCCTAGCTTAGCGCTAAGCAAAAATCAACTCAATCAATGAAATTGGTAACTACTTTGTGAATAAAAATCTCATACTTTTAATAAAATCTGTAGTTTTCAATGATGTGTTGAACCTGGATATCGTTCGTGATTCAAACAATAAGGCATGGGTGCTAGGAACGGGTAAATTTAAGAAGCAGAGTATTCAAGGGGGCAAGGTTGGGATACCGCATTCGGGTATATAGAACAAGAGATCAAATTGGCGCTATCTTTATGCCGGTTTTAGTCTGATGATGTTGCAAGATATGTCTGGAAATAACGACGAGGATGAAGGATAAATACAACTAATTGCCGATCAAGTTAAAAAAGAAATTACGACAGAAAAATAAAAATCTCGATGCACACCAAAAACAGCTATAACAGCCTCAAATTCTTGGCTTTGTCGCCTTATATTGATCGCGTATCACCATGCATGTCTATTTATTATTATAACCTATTGTTTTTGAATTCGATACAAGGCAATTTGTCCCATTAAATTTGGAAACAGGTTAATAATAAAATGATTTATATGCTCGTTATCACCAACGGAACGGTGCATGATTTTAATGGATTTTGTGCGACATAAATCTTCAAAATTACTCAAGGTGCATAAATGAATATTGGGGGTATCGTACCATTGGTGTGACAAGCTAGAAGTCACGGGCATACGACCGAGCATTAATTGTAGGCGACAGGACCAATTACCGAAGTTAGGGAAAGTCACAATACCTTCACGACCAATGCGCAGTATTTCATCCAATAATTTATCAGGGTGTTGGATGGCTTGTAAAGTCTGGGTCATAATGACGTAGTCAAAAGAATTATTGTCAAAATCAGACAAGCCGGCATCGAGGTTAGTTTGAATAACATTAACGCCATTTTTTATGCATTGCACAATATTGTCGTTATCAATTTCGAGCCCGTAACCAGTTACGTTCAAATTGTCCTGAAGATATTTTAGCAATGATCCGTCACCACAACCAAGATCGAGCACGCGCGAATTTGGTTTAATCCACTTGATAATGGCTTTCATTTCGGGGCGTAATTCAGGAGCTAATGAGTTCATTCATTTGACTCCTTAAGACATTCACTTGCGACAGTATTCATATAAGCAGTAAAAACATTATAGTAATGCGGTATCGGCATTAAGAAAGCATCATGGCCTTGATGTGCTTCAATCTCGGTATAACTCACGTCGTTATTTTTATCGAGCAAGGCTTTCACTATCTCTCTGGAACGCTCGGGTGAAAAACGCCAGTCACTGGTGAAAGCGGCGATAAAAAATTTCGCTTTTACAGTTGAAAGGGCTTTCGTTAAATTATTGTCAAATTCACTAGCGGGATCAAAATAATCTAGTGCTTTAGTCATGAGTAAGTAAGTATTCGCATCGAAGCGTTCAGCGAATGATTTCCCCTGATAGCGTAAATAACTTTCAACCTGAAAATCTGCATCGTAGCCATAGGTTAATGTACCATCACGCAGTTCTCGACCAAACTTGGTGCCCATCGCAGTATCAGACAAGTAGGTAATATGCCCGAGCATTCGTGCCAGCATGATGCCTTTACGCGGTATGGTGTTGTGTTCATAATAATGACCATGATGAAAATCAGGATCGGACATAATTGATTGCCGTGCAACTTCGTTAAACGCAATATTTTGCGCTGATAGCTTTGGAGCGGCTGCGATAACGGCACAATGACGCAGGGCATCTGGGAAACTAATGGACCATTGTAACGCCTGCATTCCACCCAGACTGCCACCGACCACCGCAGCCCATTGGCTAATGTTAAATTTAGCCATTAATTGTTTTTGGCTGTTCACCCAGTCGACTACGGTAACAACCGGGAAATCCGGTCCATACGGTTTATTGGTATCAGGATTAATGTGCATTGGCCCAGTAGAGCCTTTACAGCCACCTAAATTATTTGAACATATAACAAAAAATTTATTAGTATCAATTGGTTTACCGGGACCGATGTAGCTATCCCACCAACCGGGTTTTTTATCGTCTTGCTGGTACTTACCGGCTGCATGGTGATCACTGCTGAGTGCATGGCAAATTAAAACAGCATTGTCTCTGTTGTTATTCAATTCACCATAGGTTTCAACAATGAGTTCATAATTTGATAATGATATGCCGCACTGTAATTTAATAGCTTCATCAAACTTGATAGTTTGAGATGAAACAATACCGACAGAATCTAGTTTAGTATTCATTACTGGCTTATCTGGCATGATCGAAATTTTGAGCTAATGACGCCTGGTTAGATTAACAATCTTAACTTTCTGTTTTTTCCTTATTTCCATAGAAAGCAGTCTAATCAGCAGCACCGATTAGTGCAACATTATTTATGTCAAATTTGATGATTTAAAAGGGTAACTACAATCTCATTAAATTATGCAACTGCAACGTCATCATCTGAATCGCTTAGGAAAGACTCTAGTGGTTTATTAATGGTTTCCATCAGCATGTTGATATCGTTTAACTGTTGTTTTAATTTTGTCGTCGTAACTTCGAGCTCGCTGATCCGACTTTGCAGTGTATTACGCGATTCATTTATTTTGCGTAAACTTTCAAGGCGTTTTTCCATTTGTGATTTATGTTCTTTAATACGAGCAACCAGCGGTGCCATTGCTGCTTTTCCCCAGGTTGCAGAGTCCTGGTTGGCATTGTAAAAAGTATTACGGGCATGGCTTACCATCGAAATGAAGAATTTTTTTACCACAAAACTTTGTTCAGTCATGGTGGTTAAACTGCTACGACGATAAGCTTCAGCCTCATTATATAACCTGTCCATATCACGTTTGTATTTGGTGAAGCTGAATAACCGTGGTTTTGTTTCTTGTAGACCGTGTTCTTTATTGAAATTTCGATAAATAGTTTGAATTAGAGTGTTGAGTTGATCAACCTGTCTTGAAGCATCTCGCGTCATTCCGGTGATGACATCAAAAAAAGCTTTCATGTTTGATTTTAAGCCACCCGTGGTCCAGGTTTTTGACATACTTTTTCGAGTGTCTGACATAACATTGTCTAATTCAGTGATGCTTAAGATTTGCATCAATTTTTTCATTTGTTCCGAGAAAATTTTCTTATTCGATTGAAAGCTCTCGACACTCTTATGATACGTCACCTGCTCCTGACGGGTTTTTTTCATAAGATGTTGAATGACGTCTTCATTTTTACCCGATAAACCCTGTAAATCTTTTAACTGTTTGTGTGAATCCAAAAGCCTTGATGCAATCAAGTCATAGGAGGTTTTCGCCATTGAGCCAATTTCTGCGACAACATTATCCCGAACAATGATTTGTTTTTGTGGCAAAATATCCTGCGATAAGATGGCTTCCAAGGTTAAGATATTGCTCTTTTTTAATAGTTCGGTATCGTGACGAATTTTCGCTAACAGCCCTTTTTGTGCTGAAACCGGAAAAACATTGGTGGCATCGATGCCCAACATTTTTGCTGCTGATTGACGTTGTGCATTAATGGTTTTCGCTATACTGGTATCGTCTTTTAGTTCATCCCACAAGGTATCAATTTTATTTAACACAATAATTCGACCATGCTTACCATCATCTTCCAGGGGTTTTACGTGGTTACTCCACATGGCCATGTCTGATTTTGTGACACCGGTGTCGGCCGCAAGAATAAAAATAACAGCCTGGGCATTCGGTAGCATATTAAGTGTTAATTCAGGTTCACTGCCGATGGCGTTTAAACCGGGGGTATCCAGTATGGTTAAACCTTCTTGTAATAAAGGATGAGGGAAACTGATTAAGGCATGACGCCACATGGGAATATTAATTTTACCATCATGAACTTCAGACTCATCATATAAATTGAGTCTTTTTGCTTCCTCTATAGTAACGGGTTTTGTGCGCACAACTTCTCTAAAAGCCGTCGCCATATTTTCAGACGAGCTGGTATCCAGATCAATAGAAGTCCAGTGGATCGGAATTCGTTTGTATTCCAGAATACTCATTTCTTCTAAACGTGTTTCAATCGGTAATAAACGGATATAACTTTGGCTGGATTCAGAATCATAAAATAATTCTGTCGGGCACATTGTGGTGCGGCCTGCATCAGACGGCAATAATCGTCGATCATATTCTGAGAAGAATATGGCGTTAATGAGTTCAGTTTTACCCCGTGCAAATTCAGCAACAAAAGCGATGGTGAGTTGATCGGATTTTAATGCTTCAATTAATTCAAAAATGCGCAATTCAGCTTCAGGCGTCGACATTTGGTTGTCATTCAACCAGTCTTTGTATTTATCCATTGAAGAGATTAAATCGTGCTTCCAACGGCCATAAGCCTGCATTTGATCTGTGAAACGGTCTTTTGCCATTTAGTAAAACCTCAAATTCCTTTCTTTAACAACAATATAGCTTTAATCCGTTAATGAAAAAAGGTGTTTTCGCTATTATTTGCCTTAAAATTGATTAATTTTTATTCATTTGTGATCGTATTTGTATTTATCGGCTAGCCCAAAAAAAGCTTTATTATATAGTATATATAAAATGTGATGTTATTCATCTCTATTAATAAAAATAGTATTATTTCAACACATTTAATGCCTTTTTCCTGACGACTATTTTAATAGCAAGAATTACAGTATCTGCTGGTGAGGATTATTATAAAATTATTTTTATAGTGTAAAATACTGATCACGAAAACAAAAAATAGTCAGGGATGTTACTCGCTCCTACAATTTCCAGTAATTTAACCCGACTAGACTGACCACTGCATATTTTAATCTGATTTTTTTTAATCTTAAAGCACTTTGCTAAATATTTTAAAAGGTATTTATTTGCTTCACCATCAATTGGCTTTGCTTGAAGACGAATCTTGATGGCATCACCGTATTGACCGATAATTTCATTTTTACTGGCATTAGGCTGAACAACAATACGCAATCGTATGGTATCGCTATTTAACCAATAACACGGTTTGTTATCGATAGGTACCTAGTGGATCAGCGTAATATAAAATGGGTGCTGCAATGAGGAATTTTGCAAAAATTAATATAGCAATCGCAATAAGTGGCGACAAGTCCAAACCGGACATAGGCGGAATGATACGTCTTATGGGGCGCATTAACGGTTCTATGATTTGGTAAATTAAATTAAGAACGGGATTGTAACTACCACCCTGAACAATCCAGCTCGCTATCACGGCAACAAAAACACAAATGAAATAAATAGTAATAACGGTATCAGCAACTTCCCCCAGGCTCAGTAATAGCATGTTAGGAAGTGCCGGTAATTGCCTGCCGGGTAATAAATTGACCAGTGTTATCTCAAGTAATTGTACAGCGAAAACCAAAACCAATGAGGATAAATCAATGCCCCATAATCCAGGAATAAAACGTCTGAGCGGTTTAAGTGCCGGGTTGGTTACTTTAACAATAAATGAGCCAACCGGGTTACTGTAATCCGCTCTCACTAATTGCATTAAAAAACGAACAATCAATGCAAAAATAAAAAAACCAAAAAATAGCTTAATAACTAACGCCATTGCATTGCTAAAAAAATACATTATTTTTTACTCTCCTGATTCTTTGGCCCGAATTCTTCTGCCAGAGTTTTTGCGCGTTGCTGTGCGGCATTCAAGCCTCGTGAAAACAGTTCCATCATGCCACCATTTTCAAATTCTTGAAGCGCTGCTGCGGTTGTACCACCGGGTGAAGTGACTTTTTTACGTAATTCAGCAGGATCTTGTTGAACTTCAATAGCCAGTTTCGCTGCACCAAGGGCAGTCTGCAAACAGAGTATTCGTGCCGTTTTTGGATCTAGCCCCATTTTAATTGCGGTTTGCTCCATGGCTTCCATGACATAGAAGAAATAAGCCGGACCACTGCCAGATAGAGCCGTAACGGCATCCATGTCGGTTTCATTTTCCAGCCAGACGGTAAGCCCGACTGCGCGCATGATTGATTCAGCAATATCATGTTGTTGTGGGTTAACATGGTCATTAGCAAAAAGTGCAGTTGCACCAGACTCAACTAAAGCCGGTGTGTTTGGCATACAGCGCACGATAGCCGCTTCGAAGCCAAGCCATTGTCGAATGGCGGGCTCGGGAATTCCAGCGGCAATACTGATAAATAAATGTGAACGATTATTGACTTCTGTTAATTCTAAAATGACTTGTTTTAAATTTTGAGGTTTTACTGCGAATACCACTATATTGGAATTCGTTACCGCATCGTGGTTTGATTTTTCAGTCGAAATGCCAAAGTCAGCATGTAGAGCTGCTCGAATAGTTTCGTTTGGATCTGAAGCATGTATCTGTTCGGGACTAATACCGCTTTTAATGAGACCGCTGATCAAGCTTCGGGCCATGTTTCCGCCGCCCAGAAAAGCAATATTTGTATTTTTGTCCATACTGATAATTTACTCGAAATGATTACTTAAATCAAAGTAAAGCTAAAAAACTGTTGCCGATCACTATCCATTTTACAATGCTATTGTACATTATATCCGATTGGAGCTTATGATTTTGAGTAATTTCGTGGACCGAAAATATCAGTGCCGATACGAACCAGGGTGCTGCCTTCCGCAATTGCCGCTTCGAGATCCGATGACATGCCAATGGACAATGTGTCTAAGTTAAAACCCTGCTGGTTTAACGCATTATATAATTCGAATAAGCGACGAAAGGGTTGGCGCTGTTGTGTTAATTCAGGGCTCGGATCAGGAACGGCCATTAAACCACGAAATTTTAGTGCCGGGAATTGTTTAAGTTGAGTTGCAAATTCAATGCAATCTTGCAGCGCGATCCCGGATTTTTGAGTCATATTATCGATATTGACTTGAATACAAACATTAAGCGGTGCTACAGATTTCGGACGTTGCTTATTTAAACGCTCGGCAATCGAAATTCGATCCAGGCTATGCACCCAATTGAAATTTTCTGCAATTTTAGCCGTTTTGTTGGACTGAATTGGGCCGATGAAATGCCACTCGAGAACAGGGCACTCCGCTAAATTTGAAAAATGGCTTATTTTCGATAAAGCATCCTGCAGGTAGTTTTCGCCAAACTGAGTTATACCGGCAAAAATCGCCTCTTCAATTGCTGAAATTCCCTGAGTTTTACTCACTGCCAGTAATTTTACGGAATTTTTTTCACGAAGATACTGTATTTCAGCCTCCGATATACGAGATAGCACATTGATTACGCGGTTTTGGATGTTGTTCCTTGTCATTTTATTATTTTACTTGTTTACTATACTCAAAATACACCAGAATCGTTAATTGCTTCACGATCAGACGATTAAAGATGATTAAGAATAATTAAATATGACCGATAAATGATATGTTAACTGTAATTTTGCGATAATTCGTTAATAAAAAGTAGCACTTTGTTTGATCTTACTAAACCCGAACTGTATGGGAACCTAAATACTGATGGATATAACCGAACTACTGGCTTTTAGTGTAAAAAATGGTGCATCTGATTTGCATCTATCGGCAGGCTTACCGCCGATGATTCGTGTCGATGGTGATATTCGACGTATCAACGTACCACCAATGGATCATAAACAGGTGCATTCACTCGTGTACGATATAATGAGTGATAAACAGCGTAAGGATTTTGAAGAATATTTTGAAACGGATTTTTCATTCGAGATAAAAGGGGTCGCCCGGTTTCGGGTAAATGCATTTAATCATAACCGAGGCGCTGGTGCAGTATTTCGAACGATTCCATCAAATATTTTAAGCCTGGAAGAATTAAGCACACCGCCTATTTTTAAAGATATATCGGATAATCCACGTGGTTTGGTGTTGGTTACCGGTCCAACTGGTTCGGGTAAATCGACCACCTTGGCTGCAATGGTGGACTACAAGAATAACTCCGAGTATGGCCATATTCTAACGGTTGAAGATCCAATCGAATTTGTACACGAGAGTAAAAAGTGTTTGGTTAATCAACGAGAAGTACATCGAGATACCTTAGGCTTTAATGAAGCATTACGTTCAGCACTGCGTGAAGATCCAGATATTATTTTAGTTGGCGAGTTACGTGATCTGGAAACGATACGTCTGGCACTAACCGCAGCTGAAACTGGACATTTAGTGTTTGGAACCTTGCATACCAGCTCAGCCGCAAAAACGATTGATCGAATTATCGATGTGTTCCCGGCAGCAGAAAAAGACATGGTGCGTTCGATGTTGTCAGAATCATTACGTGCCGTTATTTCGCAGACTCTAATTAAAAAAATTGGTGGTGGCCGGGTTGCTGCCCATGAAATCATGATTGGTACTCCGGCAATACGAAACCTGATTCGTGAAGATAAAGTTGCACAAATGTATTCGGCAATTCAGACTGGTCAAAATATTGGTATGCAGACGCTAGATCAAAATTTACAGGATTTAGTTGCTCGTGGTGTTATCAGTAAACAGGATGCAAGAATGCGAGCCATGAATAAAGATGATTTTGCATAAATCTAAAGTAAGTTGTATAGAACAGTAATAATAGGACGGTATTATGGATTTTGATTCACTCTTGAAACTAATGGTGCATAGAAATGCTTCTGATTTATTCATCACTGCTGGTATTGCGCCGAGTTTAAAGGTTCACGGTAAAATTGCACCGGTTTCACAAGCAAGTTTGACACCGATACAAGCAAAAGAAATTGTATACTCAATTATGACGCCAAATCAACGTGAGCAATTTGAAAAGGAAAATGAGTGTAATTTTGCATTAAGCGCATCCGGTATCGGCCGGTTTCGGGTGAGTGCTTATCAGCAACGAAATCATGCCAGTATGGTGTTGCGAAAAATTGAAACAACAATACCCACAATTGAAGAATTAAAATTACCTCCAGTTATTAAAGATCTGGCCATGAGCAAACGCGGCCTGGTTATTTTTGTTGGTGCAACGGGTTCGGGTAAATCAACTTCATTAGCCGCAATGATTGGTTTCAGAAACCAAAATAGCACAGGCCACATAATTAGTATCGAAGATCCAATTGAATTTATTCATCAGCACCGAGGCTGTATTATTTCACAACGCGAAGTGGGAATTGATACTGAGTCATTTGAAGTGGCGCTTAAAAATACCTTGCGACAAGCACCCGATGTTATTTTAATTGGCGAAATACGAACCAGAGAAACGATGGATCATGCTATTGTATTTGCCGAAACCGGACATCTTTGTTTAGCCACATTACATGCGAATAACGCCAACCAGGCACTCGATAGAATAATCAACTTTTTTCCGGATGAACGGCGTAAACAATTATTAATGGATTTATCATTAAATCTAAAATCGCTTGTTGCACAACAATTAATACCCACGCCCGATGGTAAAGGCCGAGTGATGGCTTCTGAAGTTTTAATTAACTCGCCGCTTGCATCCGATTTAATTCGAAAAGGTGAAATTGTAAAACTTAAAGAGTTAATGGCTAAATCAGGTCAGCAAGGAATGGTAACTTTCGATCAGGCATTATTTAAACTCTATAATGAAGGTAACATTACTTATGAGGATGCAATAAACCATGCCGATTCAGCAAATGAATTACGCTTGATGATTAAACTGGGTGACTCCCAAGGTGATCCCAGCTCAATGTCTGCAGCACTTGACGGTGTTACGATTCAGGAAACAGAGTAAACCTTTAAGCTTAAAATATATCGATTTCGAATAGTAAACCGATTAAAAAGCAAAATTCTTTTATATTTTCCAAGGATAATCGGAATGCTAATCTATTGATTTTATGTTGAAAAAATTATTTTTAAGTGAAAATTGTGAACTAGTACACATTATGTCAAAATCACTTTAGTGTTTGATTCCTGTTTTAGCGATATTTCCCCTGCATATTCTGAACTGAATTAATTTAGTTAACCTTGTTTATGATATAGCGTGTGTTATGAAAAATTTAGAGTTTAATGAAGTAAATGCAAATTATTTGTATAGCGGTGACTGCCGCCGTTACCAGCTGGATCGACGTGTCACACGATTGAGTTTACTGGAAAGGTTATTGCATCGGGGAGCACGATCACAGCATCGTCGAAATTCGGATCTACACAACTTCAAATATTTTGATCGTCATGAACCTCACCTATTACTCGTATCTGTTTTGGTTATTGTCTTTAGCCTTTTTGATGCGTTATTAACATTAAAGATAATTGAAAATGGTGGCGTTGAATTAAATTATTTTGCCGATGTATTAATCGGTCTGGGTTTGTACGGTTTCATTTTCAGTAAATACTTAATCACTGCGGTGGGTATGATCATATTAGTGTTACACAAGCATTATGAGGTATTTTTTGGATTGCAAGTAAGGCATATTATCTATGGTTTTGTAACTCTTTATTCTGTTTTAATATCTTATGAGTTAATTCTTATAAATTTAATTTAGGCAACTTTTCGTTGGTAGATTAGGCCAATTGTTTGTTGGTATTGTGAATTTGATTCTTCTGTTAGTAAATCCAGTTCGGACTCATCCAGGTTTAGCATTATCCAGGTGCTGTCCTTTATCGGGATATCATCATCAAGCGAAAACGGTGTTTCAATAGTATTGGCGATATTATTCGCTAAATGTACCACGGCAACTTCAGTCGGATAGTTTATGGCTGCAGATGGTTTATGATGCGATAGCGTTGTTTCAACCAACATGGCCGGCAAATTCCAAACCTTAATTAATTCCGCTCCAAGTTCACCATGGTTAAAACCAAAAGCAATTTCTTCAAGTTGCGTTATATTAACATCGGGTAAGTCACTTAAGTCTATTACTTGTTTCGATAACTCCGGTGAGGCGAGGTACATCACTAATTTTCCAATATCATGTAATAAACCCGCTATAAATAACCGTTCTGAATTTTTAATATTGAGTTGTTTTGCGATAGTACGCGCTGCTGTTGCACAAGCAATATTATGACACCAGAAACTCTCAGGGCTAACTAAATCTTCGGGGATGGAATTAAATTTTTCAACAATGCTTGTTGCCATCGCTAAATCACGTAATTCACGAGTTCCTATAATCGTTATTGCTTGTGATATAGTATCAACTTGCGCACTAAAATTATAAAAAGGGCTATTTACAATTTTTAATAATCGAATTGTTAAAGCCGCATCCTGAGATATTAAATCCGCAATGTTTTGAGCAGTTGATGCCGGGTCGTCAATCAATTTATTTATTCGAAGCGCAATTTCGGGCAAGCTAATAAGCAGAATATTATCATCAATCATATCTTTGGGGTTTAGCTGAGCCATTATTACCTTTTAAAAACTACTATAATTAATCGTATTCATCGTTTACCTATTCTATCGGCAATTGGATAATTAAACTTGATATTTGGTTTTTAATATTTTGTTTCAATGTTATTTCTGTTTATTACGAAGAAAATAATTACATAGAATTTGCTTATTATTTGTAAAGTGATAATTACCTCACAATTGTGTCTATCTCAGATACGCTAAAATGACTTTCAACTAAAGATAACCACAATCAGGACGCTGATTTACTATGACAAGCTATTCTTCTTCAAAACTGCATCAGAATAAATTGTTTTATGGTAAAAGCGATTTTAAAATTAAGTCCGGTAGTCATATTAGTATTGAGCAATTCAGGACTACAAAGAAAATAAAATTTGATATTGATCTGATGGCATTAAGTCCTGATAGTCGAATTCAGGTAAACCTGGCTTGGCATTGGATGATAGCAATGTTAATTTCAATTTTTGCTATTGTTATTGTGATGGTCGTTTCGCAGTTTATTAGTGATAAAATTATTTTAGAATATACACAGTATTTTACAGCTGCTCTGGTTCTGTTATTTTTTGTTTTTACAATTTTATTTCTGGTTTTTTCAAATCGTAAACGAATCTTTATGACGCGGCATGCAAATTGTCCTATTATCGAAATTTTAATCTCGAACCCAAATAAAAATTCTTACACCGACTTTATCGATGGATTAGAAAACGAGATTATTATCGCTGCAGAAAAGAGACAGCTAAACCAAAAACAACAACGTGCTGGTGAGTTAAAAACATTGCGCCGATTATCCCAACAAGGTGTTATTAGTCAAAATGACTATGAAGAAAGTAAACACACATTATTACATGCTTAAATTTTGAGCGTTTTAGTCGAGTTTTGTTCATCAAATTATTAATTGTTTAAAAATAGTACATTCTAGATCTTACCCTATCTGATTTTTCATCTGCCAATGTTTAATTTCCATTTAGTGGGAAATAATCTCACAAATGTGATAGTGTTGTCATATTAATTTTTCAAAACGCATTACAGTTAATTTTAGTTTAGGACGGTTTAAAAATGACAGTTTTTAAATCAATTTATGACTCAGCTTAGTATTTATAAATGCTGATTTAAATTAAATGGAGAAAATAATGTCAAAAATAACAATATCAATATTAAAACCTATTGCAATGGCAGTTGGAGTAAGTGCATTAGCACTATCGAGCATTAATGTAGCAAATGCTTTTAGTACAAAATGTCCGGGAACAACGGTTCCTTCTAATGATTGTGCCACTTGTCATGGTGCTGGCACACCACAAAAATCAAATGGTAGTTGTGCATCTGGTGGTGGCAATACTGGAGGAAATACCGGTGGTGGCAACACTGGCGGTGGCCGTTCTGGAGGAAATACCGGTGGTGGTAACACTGGCGGTGGCAAGATGGGCGGTGGTCGCGCCGGTGGAAATACTGGTGGCGGTCGCTCCAAAGGTAATGGTCGCTCGCGCAGTGGATTTGGTCACCAACAAGGTGGATCACGTGGTGGCTTCGGTCGACAAGGTGCATCAGCCAATAATGGTCGGGGTAACCGAACAGGAAACAGTGAAAGAGATGATGATTAATTAATATTAAATCTCATATCTTTAATAGCAGGGAGCTTCGGCTCCCTGTTTTTCGTGTGATAAACATAAATTTAAAAGCACGCTTATTATTGCTAATTTAAATTAAGTCTTAATTTAGATTTTTATTTGATTAAATAATATGCAATTAAATTTAAGTGATAATAATTACCACTGAATTGAGATGAAGTTAACAAAACATTCCTATTAATCGTTTTATAATGCCTACAGTTAGTCATAAATTGTATCAAATCGCTTATGATTAATAATTAAACAAAGCTTAACGGCTTTATTGGATAAAAGACAACCTAAGGAATGTTTCTATGTCTATAAACTCAAGTAAACTTTTAAAATCGTTAGTGCTGACCATTGGTGCTACAGTAATCGCATTATCAAGTGTTAATGTTGCAAATGCATTCAGCACAAAATGTCCTGGTACTGCAGTTAATTCTAATGACTGTGCAACATGTCATGGGGCAGGAAGCCCACAAAAATCAAACGGAAGTTGTCCTGCAAATAGCCCTGCTCCAACACCTACTCCTACACCAAGCCCTAATCCAAAACCAAAACCACCAACAACAGGTGGCGGTAATACTGGTGGCGGTGCAACTGGTGGTGGTCGTGCCGGTGGTAACAAAGGCGGTGGTCGCCGTGCTGGAAATACGGGTAAGCGCAGTAAGAAAGGTCGCAGCAATCGTGATCGTAAAAAGCGTCGTTCACGTTCTAAACGTCGTAACAGTGATTCAGGCAGTAGTCGACGTCAAAGTCGTTCTACAAGAAGTTCACGCCGTGATGATGACGACGACGACGATTAATAAATTTTAATTAATTTATTAAATGAAATAGGGAGCATCAAGCTCCCTGTTTTTTATAAGACGAAAATTTTTTACTAGTTGTTGTTAAGTAAACATTTCAACTTGATGGGCATTAAATACCGGGCCATCGACACAGACGCGTTTCATGGCTGCTTTACCGTTATCAATTATTTTAACAACGCAACCGGCGCAACCACCAACGGCACAAGCCATGTACTCTTCTAACGAAACCTGGCAGGGTAGATCAAATTCTTTGGCGAGTTTAGTGACTGCAGCGAGCATCGGTGTTGGACCACAAGAAAATAATTCAACTTCAGATCGTTGTTGCCTGGTTAAACTGTCTAACCAAAGCCGGGCCAGATCAGTAACATAACCTTGATAAACTCCAGTGTAGTTTTGTAGACTGCATAACCTGGTTGCTATTTGTAAGTCTTCAAGCAATGGCATTGTGGCTGAAATAGTATCAGGAATTCCTGCTACATCAATATTGGATGCTTGTAATTGAAATGGAAATGGCACTTCCGATCCCATGATAACAAAAGGCTGAAAATTCTTTTTTAACTGTGCAATGGTTTCAGCAATAAATACCATTGGCGGTATTCCAACACCGCCACCAATTAACAACGGCCGTGGTTTATCTGAATGTAATTCAAATGGTGTACCAATAGGACCAAGAATATCGAGTGTTTCACCAACTTGTCGCTTCGATAATAATTGCGTGCCTTGTCCGAGTGCTTTGTATAATAAGGTAATCGTGCCACTAGCTTGATCTGCTTGCATGATTGAGATTGGTCGACGCATTGGTAACGACTGGTCACATTGCAAATGCACAAAACTACCAGCAAGTGCACGTTTAGCAATGTTTGGTGCAGATAGTGTAATAATGTATTGCTCACCATCAAAAGCCTGATGTGAAATGATTTCACCTTGCTCAGTTAAAATAGTATTTCGATTTAATTTTGTCATGGGTATTAAGAGTTTAGTTATCTGCCTGATAAGAAATTTCACCATTTAATAATGTGTAACACACTTTGCCTGTCATATCCCAGCCATCAAATGGCGAGTTGTGACCATGGCTAATCATATCATCAGTTTTAAATATCCAGCTGCTGGCATTATCAAAGATACAGACATCAGCAGCACTACCGATACTTAAACTGCCTGCATCGATTCCCAAAATATCTGCCGGACGTTTCGTTAAACAATTAATGACTTGGGGTAGTGTTAGAATACCATCGTCGACTAGCCGTAAGCTTAATGGCAATAATGTTTCCAATGTTGAAATCCCCGGCTCCGATTCAGCAAACGGAGCCAGTTTAGCATCGACATCGTGTGGTTGGTGATCCGAGCATATTGCACTGATGATCTGATCTCTTAGTGCTTGTCGTAATCCGGTTTTATCGCGCTCGGTTCGAAGCGGCGGAAAGACATGGCAGTTTGGATCGAAATAGCCAATATCGTGTTCGGTTAAATGCAGTTGGTGAGCGCTTACGTCTGCCGTAATTGGTAGTCCACGCTCGATTGCATCAGCAATAAGCTGGACTGCCGGTGCTGATGACAGCTGACAAAAATGTGCCCGAACGCCGGTCTGCTCAATGAGTAACAAATCGCGCGAGACTGCGATGGTTTCAGCCGTTGTCGGAATTCCAACTAAACCCAAACGAATACTGATTTCACCTTCATGAACGCAACCGTGTTCAGTGAGGTAGGCATCTTGTGGGTTTAAAAATAGTGTTAAATCATGAGTGGCAACATACTCCATCGCGTGACGTAAAATGGCGTTGTTACTGATTAATGAATCGGCATTACTAATACCAACACAACCAGCAGTTTTTAAACTGGCTATTTCACTGAGCTGTTCATTGTTAAGATTTTTGGTTAAAGCACCGAGCATAACAATTTTTGCATAATTTGCTTTTTCGCTACGTTGGTGGATTAACTCCATAACAGCGGGTGTATCAATTACCGGATTGGTATCCGGAGGCATACACAAGGTTGTGATTCCACCAAACGCGGCAGCACGTGTTTCAGATTCGATTGTGCCTTTGTGGCTTTCACCGGGTTCACGACATCGGGCACTGAGATCAACAAGACCGGGCACAACATACTTTTGTTTGGCATCAATGGTTTTATCTGCGCTGAATCCGGATGGTTTTTTTCCGAGACTTAAAATTTTACCGTCTTTAATAAAAATATCATTGACTGCATCGATATTATTAGCCGGGTCAATGACGTGACCGTTTTTAATATGAATGTTAGTCATTTATTCAAGCCTTTTGTAGTATCGCTGTCTGGTGTTTGACCGAGTATCATCGACATCACCGCCATGCGTATTGCAATACCATGTGAAACTTGTTCGAGGATAACGGTTTGTTCACCATCGGCAACTGTCGAATCAATTTCAACACCACGATTAATCGGGCCAGGGTGCATCACAATGGCATCTGGCTTCGCTAATGCCAATTTTTCGGGTGTTAAGCCATAACATTGAAAATATTCCTGCGGGCTCGGTAAATAAGCACCCACCATACGTTCGTGTTGCAGACGTAACATCATAACAACATCGACGTCTTTTAGTCCTTGTTCTAAATCATGAAAAATATGAACACCCAATTTTGATACTTGCGGTGGAATTAAGGTGTGCGGTCCAACGACACGAATTTCTGGTACACCCAAAATATTCAAGGCATGGATTTCAGAGCGAGCAACTCGTGAGTGCAACACATCACCAACGACAGCAACACGCAATTTAGTAAAATCACCTTTGTGTCGTCTGATGGTAAACATGTCTAACATAGCTTGTGTTGGATGGGCATGGCTGCCGTCACCGCCATTGATAATTCCAATGTGTGGTGATACGTGTTTAGCAATAAAATGTGCAGCACCACTACTGGAATGTCGCACCACAAACATATCACAATGCATGGCTTCAAGATTACTGAGCATATCCAACAGGCTTTCACCTTTGCTGGTGGATGAGGTATTAATATTTATATTCAAGGTATCAGCTGATAATCGTTTTGCAGCTAATTCAAATGTAGTGCGGGTTCGGGTGCTGGCTTCAAAAAATAAATTGGCAATGGTTTTGCCTCTGAGTAATGGTATTTTTTTAATTTGTTGCTCGCCAACTGTAGCGAAATTCTCAGCGGTATCCATTATATCAATTAGAGTCTGCCGTTTTAGTCCTTCAACAGACAAAAAGTGACGTAGTTTACCCTCTTTATTTAATTGTACATCAGCTTGCATTGCG
Organism: uncultured Thioalkalispiraceae bacterium; assembly: GCA_964403805.1. Lineage (GTDB taxonomy): Bacteria > Pseudomonadota > Gammaproteobacteria > UBA6429 > Thiohalophilaceae > CAYQUC01. The sequence continues at coordinate 23,788 of CAYOHQ010000003.1, forward strand.
TTCTAGCACCTCAATTTTTAATGGCTCGGGTCCGGTTAATTTGATATGTTGCTGTGCTTCTAAATCAACAAATTGACCAACGATGTCCGCTTGAATGGGTAGCTCATGTCCGGGACGATCAATTAGGGTAACTAATAAAACTGAAGCTGGTCGACCATAATCAAAAATAGCATTGAGAGCGGCTTTTACCGTTCGACCAGTATGTAATACGTCATCAACTAAGATGATATTTTGATCATCGACAGTAAATGGCAAACTGGAGGGTTCAACCTGTGGGTGCATTCCTATTCGGGTAAAATCATCGCGGTAAAATGAAATATTTAAACTACCCAATGGTAGTTTTAACTTTAATAACTCATGTAATTGTGTTGCAACCCAAACACCACCGGAATGAATACCTATCATAACAGCATCGGTTATTGCATCCTGCTTAAGGCGTTCATTTAGTTTTACGGCGAGTGATTTTATTAACTCGTTGGCATTAATATTTTCAGGCATTATTCTTATCTATCTCCTGCACCGCAATATCGGGATTGTCCAACCAACTTTGTACAATTATTTGAGCGGCAATTGCATCTTCGGCCAGGTCATTGTTACGATTCTTCTTGCCGAGGGTCGGGTTGTTTTCAATTTGTTCTATTATAAGGGATTTTGCAGCAAGAGAGCTAAATCGTTCGTCGATCCAGACAGTTTTTAAATTATAACGGCCTCGCAACTGGTTGCCAAAACGCCGGGCGCGTTGGGTCATATCCTGATTTGAGCCATCTTCATCCAGCGGCAGGCCGACAATCAACAAGTCCGGTTGCCAATCTGAAATGATTCCTGAAATTTTATCCCAATCCGGTTTATTGTGGATGGCGGTAATTGTTGTTAAAGCATTGGCGTTACCGGTAACTTCCTGTCCAACGGCGATACCAATTTTATAAGTACCGAAGTCAAACCCTAATACAGTTCGAGAAGCCATGATAGATCGGATGTAAGGTAGAGGAGCTGATTTAAATTCATTTAATATGCTTGTCACGCGTGACCAATATCGTTAGAGAGATTCGACATTTCAAACCCCAGCAAATGTGCTGAACAAGCCCAACGTTCTGCAGCCGGGCTATCAAATAAAATACTGTTATTTGATGGGCCACTTAACCAGGCATTTTCAGCAATTTCATATTCGAGTTGGCCTTCTCCCCAACCGGCGTACCCCAGAGCAATAATAAATTTATCCGGTGTTTCGCCACTAATAATGGCATCAAGAATATCTTGAGATGTAGTTAAGCAGACATCATCGGATACTTTCATCGTTGACTGCCATTCACCATTTGGAGTATGCAAAATATAGCCGCGATCATTACTAACAGGACCACCAGCGTATATTGGAATGCCACTGCAAGCTGGATTGATTGAGTTGGCTGATTTTCCAATTTGCAAAGCAATATCGAACAAGCTCAGATCCAAAGGGCGGTTGACTATGATACCCATCGCGCCTTGCTCATTATGGTCACATAAATAGGTAACTGATCGGAAAAAGTTGGGATCTGCCATGGTGGGCATAGCAATAAGGAGGTTGTTTCTTAAGTTTTGGGTGTAACCCATACTGATATTATCGTGGACTTTTAACGAATGTGCAAGTCTGGTTGTAATCCTAACTCGGCTAATAAGCTTTTGTTGGTTGCTTATAATGTCGAAATTGCCACATTTGAGCGATGTGCAGCACATCAGTTTTTTTCTGAATTTCCAGACTGAGAGGTGTAAATAATGAATTGTGATCCAGAATATATTTAACCGCGTAATTCAGTTTGGGGGAACCACTACCCAGAATTATATCATAGGAATACAGTTTACCCGATTTAGTAATAGCAACATCAACCAGCGCATTGCCATTTGGAGTTTGATAAACAAGCCCTTTAGGATATTTTGCATTGCCGTATTCTTCTAAAGTAATTTTCCAGGTTCGAATATAATCGCTATATTTAAAATTAGAATCATTATTCTCAGTTACCAATGTATGTCGAATATTGGGGTTAAGCCGATTAAGGTGGCGTATTTTTGATTCCAGTTCGCGTAACGCTATTTGATTTTTTGTTGCAAATTGTTCTGAGATACGAGGATCTTCGTCAGCACTTAGATGACTTCTAAATGCCGGTAGAATTCTGAGGCTAGCTTCTTTATCAATATAAGGATCATCTTCTGCACCTACAATCATATCAATGCTACAGGCGCTGGAGAATTGCGATAAAAATAATATAAGCAGTAAGTTGTTAGGTAATCGTTTTTTAAGCCATCGATCCATGAGTCATCATCCCTTAGAAGAAACCACAAAACGACTATAGCTTTATTTTTACTGTTATTCTAATAGTTTAACGGTGTAGAATATCCAAATTTTTAATGTCGATATTAAAATATTGATTTGCCCGTTTTAAAACGCCAGACACGAACAATGCTATAAACGGTTGTTTCTTGTAATATTTCAGGTGGCAGTGGAGAAAAAGGAGCCGCTAAATAGACAATTTTCGTAGCAGCGCTATCCAATATTTTATGGCCGGACGATTTTAAAACAATAATATTAAATACCGAACCATCGGCATTAATCTGCACTTCGAGAGTGACATTTCCGGTAATTTTGTTTTTAACGGCAGCGTGAGGGTAGTTGATATTACCAACTTGCACTACCTTATCCTGCCACGCACTATCATAAAATGCAGTATTGTGTTTTTTAGCATTAACTCCAGAACGTAATTGCTCTATTTTACTAGTATGCCGTTCAATCTGTTTACTGATTCGGCTGGTTAAATCTGAAATTTGACTGCTGTTAAGCAGTTTAATACTGGGTTTATCTTTTTTGGATTCAATGGGTAATGGGTCTACGGATTCTTGTTTTTTTAATTTACCACGATCATTCTCAACCGTCAGCATATCGAGTTTTCGATCAACTTTTTCTTGCTTGGGTGGCGCAAATTCCTGTCGGGTATCTGGTGCGACATTATTGTCATTATTTTGATTCGGATTACTAAAAGGTGAGCTAGGTTGCACTTTTTCTTCGGTATTACCGCCACCGAGTTGATTTTCCTGTGCTAAATAATCAGCATCTTCGGTGGTTTCATCTGACTTCGAACTTACCAATGTAACATCGAGGGTTAGTGCTTTGTATAAAGTTTCTTCATCGATTGCATCAAAGCTGATTCCTAAAATTATAATCGCATGAAAGGCTAATGCAAAAAACATCATCAGGCTGAACCGATCTTTATGATTGATTTGGTTGTAGCGGGGTATTCCCTCAATAATATTAAGACTTGCTGTAGACATTTCCGGCCATATTACTTAATAACTTTTTACTGATTATACCATTTACAATACCAACTATAAGCGCAATGGTCATCAAAATTGGTAGTAAAATGAACAGATCGTCATGCGGAATAAACAAAAAATAAGCGGCATAAAACTGTCCTGTAATGTGAGCTACTGCAGCTAAAGCACTGATTCCTATTGGGCTCAATTTAATGGGTAGCCGAATTGCGGCAACTGCAACTATTGAACATAGTGCACCACTCAAACTTAACATAAAAGTGGGTGACAGAAATGTGCCAATTAATATACTTCCAATTAATACTCGCAATAAGCTTACCCAAACAGCGGTGTAGAGGTTGTAACGGAATAACACTATAATCGTAATAATATTGGCTAGACCTAATTTCATCCCGGGAATCAAACTGGGCAAACTACTCTCAAGCACATGAATTGTAATTGCCAATGCTGTAAACCAGGCAATTCGATAATCATCACGCGTTGTTTGAAGCTCGATCATAAATCAGTATAGTGAAATTCAGTGGGCTAATCAGATTAATATTACAGAAGAAATAAGATAAATTAAAAAGTAATAAACCTTCATTATTCACTTCATTGTCGAACTGAAATTACTGCATTTTGAATTTAGGGCGATTACTTTTTTTACCACCTGAACCACTCATTCCGCCACCCGTTGGCTTCGGCATCTTGGGCACTGGCACACTTGATCCAGTTCCTGATCCGCCACTAGAACCTGATCCGCCACTAGAACCTGATCCGCCACTAGAACCTGATCCGCCGCTAGACCCCGATCCGCCGCTAGACCCCGATCCGCCGCTAGACCCCGATCCGCCGCTAGACCCCGATCCACCATCAGTACCACCACCATTCCCCGTTGTCATCGGGCTGCCTGGATTTTGATTCATAGAACCGGTATTTCTGTTTGTCGTTGGTCGTGCACGTTGTATAAAGTACATATCACTGTTAAATCGATCACGCGCAGATGAATTTCGGGTACCCTGATTGTATTGATCACGGCTTATAGTGCCGCGTCTCAAATTCGAATCTTCTATGAATTGTTCAACTTCCCACAATCCAACCTGATTTCTTCGAACTTCAATTCGAGCCCAACGTCCGCGGTTTTGTTTTAATTTGGATCGTTCACGGACGGATCGTGTTGAAAACTGTATACCACCAATCTTGTAATTATTCCGATTACCTTCGTAGACAAAACCTTGTAACACCATGTGTTGTACCTGGTTACCAAAGGCGTTATTGGCAAATATTTCTTCGGCATACAATTTACCATTCCGATAATTTGCGCGAACACGAATTACATCACCAATTTTATAATAATCGGCATACTCGGATTGAATAATGGATCGTCCCAGTTTTAAGGTATTTGATTTATTATTTGCGACACGGTCAATCAACCAGACAGATTTTGATTTGGATAAATTGACACGGGTAGCATGAATAATACCACGGCGATCGCGCATGCCGCTGACAGCAATTGTTTCCCCTGGTTTTGGTAAACGTAATTTAGGATTGTCCAATTGAATGTATTGTCCAATGATCTTGAAACGGCGTTTTTGAATATTAACCGAATCGACCGGACCAACAACCTCATGGCGAATATTTATTTTTTTAGCGTGTGTTTCATCACCAATTCTATGAGCTAAAATTTCAACAATGTCACCGATGCCGGGATCAATATTTTTATCGATTTTGTTATCCGAGCGAATTTCACTGTCAGTAACAATTTCAATTTCGATACCATTAACAAAGATACTGCCAAAGCCGGTAATTTCACCAATGATTCCAGTCCCACCAAGGCCGGCTGCATCGGCTATTTGTCCTGTGCCACCGAGGCCAGATTTTGATGAATGTCCGGTACCACCCATACCATCTTGTTTTTTACCCGTGCCACCCAAGCCGGCAACCTGCTTGCCTGTTCCACCAACGCCGTTCGATACTGGTTTACCCGTACCACCAATACCGGATTCGTCATCACCATTAACGGCTACATTACCAGTTCCACCGACACCATCAGTTGCATGATGCGATGCTGAGCTACAAGATAATAAAATAAAACCCAGTAGAAATAAAATTACAATATTAGGAGTTCGAATCATCTTCGTGCTCCTGTTGTTCTTGAAACCAATACAGTCCTAAACGCATTCTTTTATCCGCATCGGATTTATTTTTGTCTTCTTTTTGAAGTGCAATTGCTTGTTGATTTAAATCTTGTAATAGTTGCATGCCCTGATGTTCGGCAATTTCTCGTAATTTTTCTACCGACTCAGTCGTTAAAGTGGAAAAAAATACACTTCGTTCCATAAAAGGTTTTTTGTCTTCGAGTATATTATGTGCGCAAGCTGCAAGGTGATCGTGTACGTGGCGAGCCAGGAAAAATGCTTTTTCTTCCAAACCTTTTTGTGGCACAAAAGCAGATTGGTTTAAGGTAATAGCATTTGAGTCATCGACACTCACGATTTCGAGCCTGAGCCACTCATCCAAAATAGCGCGCGGTCTAACATCTTTACTGATACTAACAACTAAATCATCAAAACCCGGCAACGAGTCAGAACCACTACGGGTTAAAGGACGTGGCTTGCCATTTTTGTCCTGAAATTCTTTTGAGCCTAACCATCGGGCGACTAATTCTGAGCCTAGAGAGGAATTGTTACTGGTTGGCTCTTCATCGGATGAGGATTCCGTTCGTAAGCGTGAAATATCTTTTCGATGGACCCCTGTTAATATGAAGGTACGACTAATGGATGGCTTTTTACCTTTAATGGGTTCATATTGATCAGCAACTTCAACGTATAATTCTTTAAACATATCTCGCAATTGCGGGTAAGTAATGCCTTTTTCAATTAACAGTTTTACCAATGGTCGACATAGACGTTTTACTGCAGAAAGAAGTACGGTATTTGTTTTTAAATGCGCGTTATCGTCCATAGGTCTCAGATGGCTATACTATATATAGGATTACTCAAGACTAAATCTTACCACCTAAATTGATCGAGAACAGTAATTTGTGGGAAAATATCACAAAATGTTATTAAAGTGTGAAGTATGTAAAGTGTTGATTAACATACAGTTAGATTAAAGTGCCTAATAAAAATGATACAGTTACGAATAATATCAGAACAGGAAATGCCGGTTTTCCGTCAGGAAAATATCGATGCCATGGTAGCCGGATTACGACACTATAATCGTAGTAATGACGATGCCGTTGTGCCTTATTGCGAAAATCAAATCGATATTGAAATTTTAACTGCACAGAATTCAGAATTTGAAACGATTCTAAGTATTGTTAAATCCGACACGCAAGATGTTGTAGGCTCAATCTGGTATCGATTACATTCAGACGCGGTTTATCAAGACCTTGTTTTTATATGCTGGCTTGGAATTTACCCGGAATACCGCCAATCAGGTTTTGCAAAAGCGGCATTAAAGCAATTAGAAATAGAACTAAAAAAGCAGGGTATTACTCGCATAGCCTTACAGGCATATAACCACCATAGCGAATCAATGAATTTGTATAAATCGTGTGGCTTTAAACCTAAACGTACGATAATGCATAAATATTTTGATGAATAATTTTTTATATTTTAAAAAATGTGGAAAATTACCATTAATTAATTTTCTAGTGAAAAAATAATAATAGCCTCTATACTTCCTCTGTGAACCGAGTAGTAATTTTTAAATTTCTATTTGGTTTTGTTTTCCCCTAAAAACTACAGGTATTAAATCGCATTTAATCTAGCTGTGGTTTTTAAAATCGACATCGGCTTGTTGTTTAGGTTTAGTTGTTCTTTTAGTTAGATGCTAAAGATAAAAATGGTATCAGGTTTTTATGGCCTGAATATTGGCGTGTAACTAAACAATTAGGCATCAACATGAATAATTCAAAAAATAAAATAATTTCAATCTTAATTTTAGTTTCGGTAATTTTTTTATTCTCAAATAGTTTTGTGCTTGCATCATCAGAAAAAGATTCTTGTAAAGAGGATAATGAACATAAAAACAATAAATGTGAAAAACAAAAAAATAAAAAAGGTATTACTATTTTAATACCAGTAACAGAGCGACGTGACTACACAGTGAATGGTACTAAGGGAAACGACGCAATTACTAATAATGGTGAGTTGGTAGTTAAGCGAACGTCATCATTCAGCTCAGGAAAATCTAAAAGTGTTGTTAAAAAATTAACAATTTCAGGTGATGATGAATATGAACATCACGCTGAAGACGAGTACGACAAAGAATATGAAACAGATGAAGCTCATTATGCATCAATACCGGATTACAATCCGATTCTGATTTCAACCATTCCTATAGATACGATAGGTATCTCGACGGATAAAGGCAATGATACCGTAGTAAATAATGGCAAACTTGATGTGACGTCAAATACGACAGTGGCCAATGAAATCGGTACAGCTCTTGCTGTGACAACCGGAATTACAACAGCTCAGGGTGATGATACTATCATTAATAATGGTACTGTCACGGTTTTATCTAGCGCAAATCTCTTTATTAATAATTTAATTTTTAATTTTATAGAGCCCGGCATTAGTGTTGATGTTAGTAAACAAAGCGTGGCCATTGCAATTGGGTTTTCAGGAGCTGCGGGTGAAGATACTCTAATCAATAATGGCTTACTCAATGTTACTGCCGACGCTAAAACAAAGATATCAAAGTATAAAGTATCCTTTGTTGATACACCATCCGGAGATATTAGTACTGCTGCAAATGCAGCTGTTGTCGCGATTGATTCAGGCGCTGGCGACGATAAAATTAATAACACGGGTACTATTAATGCAACTGCAATAACAGAATCGACTGTAGACGATGTCAAACTCGCAGCAATTACACTGTCAAACGGCAACACCGCGGTTTCATCAAATGCAATAGCCTTTGGTATTAATGCCGCAGCAGGACACGATGAAATTAACAACAGTGGCACGATAACGGTTAAAAGTAGCGCCTATGCCAGATCGGCTAAAGCGGATGTTTCACTGGTTAATTTATCGATAGTGTCTGATATTATAAATCCGGCAAATGATTCTTCAGTATCGTCCGAGTCTTTTAGCACTGGAATCTATTCAGGAGCAGGGCACGATATAATACGAAACACAGGTGAAATTAGTGTTGCAGCAAAATCAGAAACGCTTTATATCGATTTCTTATGGTCTGCAAATTTTCTGACTAACCCTGCCAGCATCATAAGCTTTCCGGATTTATTTCAACAACCTATCCTAGAATCCAGTACCACTGCCACAGCAAATAGCGTTGGAATAAACAGTGGTGCGGGCCACGATGATATCTATAATTCCGGAATGCTTAAATCAATAGCCAATGCCGATGTAACGGCCTACCGGGTAAGGGTTGGTTTTCCCGATTCGGATTTAAAAGTTCCCAAAATGTCGTTTATTCCAAGTGTTTTTGCAGCAAATCTGTCAACGGCTTCATCGGCAACTGCAATAGGAATTTACAGCGGTGAAGGGCATGATATAGTCAATAATAGTGGTTTGGTGAGTGCTCTTGTAGAATCCAATGCGCTAAGTTCAAGTGTTAGTGTCAGCGTTAAATCACGGAAAAACCCCGATCCCAATCGGAAATTTAGTTTATCACTCGGAGCAGCTCTAGTTGATGTCACTGCTCAGTCTAGTGCAAACACCTCAGCAATCGTTACTGCCGCCGGTCATGATACTGTAATCAATTCCGGAGCTGTGAATTCAGATGCTACTGCCGATGCCAATGCCGTGAATGCTGATGTCTCTCTCGAAGGCTCGGATTCCACCATCACTGTTAATGCAGCACTTGCTAAAGCACAAACAGAGGCATCTGCTAATGCGACTGGAATTTCAACCGGTTCCGGACATGATAAAATAGTGAATACCGGCACTGTTTTCACAACATCAACCGCTGATACTGATAGTAATACTGTTATCTTTGATGGAAAAATTCTAATCGACACCAAGTTAACACTCGGCGCAAAGTTAATTAAAACAAACACCCAGGCGACTACTAATAGCATCGGTGTGAGTGCTGGCAGCGGTGATGATTTGATTGTGAATAAAAATGAAATCACGACTATGGCAGATAGTTTCGCCGATTCTAATTCTGTCTCTGCAACCATACGAGCCCAACCGGGAGTCGACAAAGTTTCCATTATTGGTGAAGGCAGCTGGATTCAATCTGACACAATTGCAAATGCTACTGTCAATGGAGTTTCGGGTGGCTCAGGGAAAGATAAAATATTCAATTCCGGGCTTATCGATAGTGAAGCATATGCTGATCCCAATAGTGTTGGGGTAAAAGCTATCGGTGTTGGCACACCAAAAGGTGCTTCAGTGGGCATTGGCTTGATTCAATCGAATACCAAAGGCACTGCAACCAGCTCCGGTATTTCAGGTGGTGCAGATAAAGACATTATTACAAATTCCGGCACCGTAAAATCCACAGCAACAACGGATGTCGATGCAACAAAAATATCAGCAAGCTTAACGCTTACTGAAACCGGAGTGGCATTAAGTGGATCAGCACTGCTAGGTACAACCGAGGCCAATAGCACAGCAAGAGGAATTTCAGGCGATGGTGGTGCTGATGTTATTAACAGTACTGGAGTCATTGATGTGTTTGCCGATGCTGATGTGCAATCGACTTCGGTGGATGTTTCTGTTGGTGCAGTTGATAAAGGTTTATCGCTTACTGGTTCAGCAATCGATGCAAGCACATCCAGTTCAGCAGATAGTGCTGCTATTCTTGGCGGTAAAGGTAAGGATCGGATATGGAATCAATCAACGCTGGACAGTAAAGCAGAAAGTGAAGGCCGGAGCACCGGAGTATCGGTAACACTGCACGGAAGTATAACGGGTGTTACCGGCGGTGTTGCTTTGGCACGAGCAAACACCGATGTTAGTGCTACTAGTAATGGTATCCGAGGTGAGAA
>CAYOHQ010000004.1:0-32619 GCA_964403805.1 uncultured Thioalkalispiraceae bacterium
CCATAATAATCAACTGTAATTTGATCTAATAAGCTTGGATTAGCTCTTCCAGTTCTAACTTTTGTTAGTTCCTGTCGTAATGACTCAGCACTCTTAGTCATACGAGTCTTTGCATCTTCTATAATTTCATTTATCATAAAACTACCTATCTAACTTATTTTTATTGAACAAGAGTCCCAATGTCATCGCCATGAATAATTTTTAACAAAATACCTTTTTGATTCATATCAAAAACTCTAATTGGTATATTGTTATCTCGACATAACACTATTGCAGTTGTATCCATAACCGCTAATTTATCCTCAATAACCTGATCATACGTCAGCTCATCATATTTCGTTGCAGTTTTGTCTTTCTTAGGATCTGCTGAATAAACACCGTCAACATTCGTACCTTTTAATACGATATCAGCATGAACTTCAATACCACGTAAACTTGCAGCCGTATCAGTTGTGAAAAATGGATTCCCCGTACCAGCAGCGAAGATAACGACTCTGGACTTTTCTAAATGACGAATTGCTTTTCGGCGAATATAATCTTCACAAACTGAATGTATCGGAAGTGCAGACATTACCCGCACTTCCAAATTTTCACGTTCCAAACCATCTTGCAAGGCTAGCGCATTAATAACTGTTGCTAACATTCCCATGTGGTCCGCACTGGCTCGCTCCATACCTTCAGTAGCTAAACTAACGCCACGAAAAATATTACCACCACCAATAACCAAAGCGACTTGTATACCAGTGTCAACTAACTGTGAAACTTCAGTAGCGATATTGCTTATTACGGATGAGTCAATTCCAAACTCACCTTCGCCCATTAAGGCTTCACCACTTAGTTTCAGTAGTATTCGTTGATAGATTGGTTTGCTCACATACAGTCCTGTTAATTACCTTTAGCTTGAGCCATTACTTCTTCAGCGAAGTTATCAACTTTTTTCTCAATACCATCACCTAATTCAAATCGAATAAATGAATCGACACTAGTCTTTGCAGACGCTAGTAATTTTTCGATTGTTTGGTCAGGATCTTTTACGAATGGTTGTCCAAGTAAAGTCACTTCTTTCAAGTATTTATTAATTTTACCTTCTACCATTTTTTCAATAATATTATCTGGCTTACCGCTACTAGCAGCTTCTGCTGAGTAAATATCTCTTTCACGTTTTAAAATTTCTGGATCGACTTGATCGGCGCTAACACAAAGCGGTTTACTTGCAGCAATATGCATTGCGATATCTTTTGCCAAATCAACATTATCGATATTAATACTGACAACAACACCTATTCGATTACCATGACTGTAACACCCAAGTGTTCCTGTACTAGTGACTAATTTAAAACGTCTAACACCGATATTTTCACCAATTTTAGCAATTAATGCTTTTCGCTCTTCCTCAACAGTCGAACCTGATGCAAGCTTAATATTATTTAGCTCATCAACACTTGCTGGCTTATTTGACAAAGCACAATTTGCAACTTCGTCTGCAAATTTACTAAAATTTTCATCCTTAGCAGCAAAATCAGTTTCACAGTTAATTTCGATAATTAAAGCCGTTTTATTATCGTCGCTTAACGTAATAACAATTTTACCTTCTGCGGCAACTCGGCTACTCTTTTTATCAGCCTTTGCTTGACCGGTTTTACGTAAATGATCAATTGCAGCTTCCATGTCACCATTAACTTCAGTTAATGCTTTTTTACATTCCATCATACCTGAACCTGTTCGTTCACGTAGTTCTTTAACCTGTGCGGCAGTAATAGCCATAGTGCTATAACCTCTCGTAACTTTATTAAAAAAAATAAATTTATTGATAAGATACCCCGCTAAATTATTTGAAATTAGCGAGGTAGTTTACAGTAGTAACAAAAATCAATTAATCAGAAGCTTTCTCTGATTCAGATTCTTCAGCTGTTGAATCCTCTGCATCACTTGATACAGTTTTCTCTGTTATTGCTTTCTTTACTACTGTTGTTTTTGATTTTGATTTCTTTTTGGCTTTTTTAACTGGTGCATCTGCATTCAGCTCAACAAAATCATCTCCGGCACCGACACCCGGCACGGATACAGACTCACGACCATTAATAACCGCATCGGCAGCACCTTTTGTGTATAAAGTGATTGCACGAATTGCATCATCATTACCCGGGATTAAGTAATCAACACCATTTGGGCTATTGTTAGTATCAACAATACCGATTACAGGTATGCCAAGTTTGATGGCTTCAGTAATTGCGATTTTTTCATGACCAACATCAACCACAAAGATCACATCAGGTAATCCAGCCATATTCTTAATTCCACCAAGACTGCGATCTAATTTAATCTTCTCACGCGTCAAAGTTAAAACTTCTTTTTTGCTTAAACGCTCAAAAGTACCATCAGAATCCATGGCTTCTAATTCTTTTAAACGTTTAATTGATTGTTTTACAGTTTTGTAATTCGTTAACATACCACCTAACCAACGATGGTTAACATAAGGCATATCACAACGATCAGCTTGCTCTTTAATAATATCCTGAGCTGAACGTTTGGTTCCTACGAATAATACTTTTCCTCGTTTTGAAACCATTGAACCAATAAAATTCATGGCATCCTGATACAAGGGTAAAGTCTTTTCAAGATTGATAATGTGGATTTTATTACGATCACCAAAGATAAATGGTGCCATTTTTGGATTCCAGAAACGTGTTTGATGGCCAAAATGGACACCCGCTTCCAGCATCTGACGCATAGTAACATCAGTCATTTTACTTCTCCTAAACTTGGGTTTAACCTCCACATGTTGAATATGCTTACCCCTACTTTAAAAAGGGGAACCCTGTGCGTTAAGTCACCAACATGTGTGCGAATTTACTCAATTTCTTGAGCATTTATATAATTTGCATATTTATTCAATATGCGCGCGTTTTATACCATATCTAGCCATTTTCGACAATGGTTTTAAGCCAATCGTATTTAATCCCGAATAACGCGAGCATATGAAATTATTGCCTTTTTTTGATTATTTATACTCAATTATCTGATAAATAATCAGAACAATCCTACAATAGGTTGGATTCAGTACTTCAACTATACGGCTTCAAATTAGCCGGTTTACTGGCTAAGCAGTGTAAAATAAGGTAAAACACCAAATTAAACCTTAACAAAGTAAATTTATGGCTATTACAATAAAATCCCCAGATGAAATCGCAAAAATGCGCATTGCCGGCAAACTCGCAGCAGACGTGTTAGAAATGATCGAACCTCACGTAAAAGCGGGCATTACAACTGAAGAGTTAGACACACTATGTCATGATTTCATTGTCGATGAGCAACAAGCAATCCCGGCACCATTGAATTACCATGGTTTTCCTAAGTCAATTTGTACATCTGTTAACCACGTAGTCTGCCACGGCATACCGGCAAATAAACGTTTGAAAAATAACGATATTATCAACATCGATATAACTGTAATAAAAGATGAGTACCACGGTGATACCAGTAAAATGTTCTTCATTGGTGAAGCTTCAATTCAGGCCAAACGTATTGTTCAAATAAGTCATGAATGTTTACTACTCGGAATCGAGCAAGTTAAACCTGGCGCTCATCTAGGTGACATCGGATATGTCATTCAACGTTATGCTGAATCGAAACACTGTTCTGTCGTTCGAGAGTATTGTGGCCATGGCATTGGCCGGGTGTTCCACGAAGATCCTCAAGTTTTACATTATGGTACAGCTGGAACAGGCGAACAATTGGAAGCTGGCATGATATTTACTATTGAACCAATGATCAATATTGGTAAACGTAATGTTAAATTGCTTAAAGATGATTGGACTGTTGTTACTAAAGACCGTTCACTATCGGCCCAATGGGAACACACAATTCTTGTTACTGATACTGGTTATGACGTTTTAACTAAACGGAACGAAGAAACTTTTTAAACAAAATGCGAAATGATCCGGAACTCTACAACGCGGTAAAACTTGATACAGAACAATTAAATCTACAATATCCACTCAAACAATTTAGCAACGCATTAAAAAATGCCACGACTATTCTAGAAGAACGTTTTCATGCCGGACGAACGGCAAATGAATTAATTCATTCTCGTGCAGCAGTTATTGATTATCTTATCATTCATGCCTGGCACTTTTTTATTCCGGAAAAATCCAATTGTTGTCTGGTTGCTGTCGGTGGTTATGGCCGTAGAGAACTCCATCCGCATTCCGATATTGATATTATGGTTGTTGTTGGCCATATTAAAAAAATTCCGACAGAAGCACTTGAGAAATTTATTACATTCTTATGGGATATGCACTTAAATGTTGGTCATAGTGTTAGAACCCCTTCTGAATGTGCATCGGAAGCAAAAAATGACATCACAATAGTTACGAATATTCAAGAATCCAGATTTTTAACTGGTGAACAAATTTTGTTTGATAAACAACAAAAATTATGTTCACCCGACAAAATATGGAATAGTAAAAATTTTTTTAATGCTAAATGGGAAGAACAAAAAGCACGTTACACAAAATTTAATGACACTGCATATAATCTTGAGCCCAATATTAAAGAAGGCCCAGGTGGATTGCGAGATATTCAAACGATTAGCTGGATTACTAAAAGACATTACGATTCTGAAAATCCTGAAGAATTAGTCAATATCGGTTTTTTAACTACACAGGAACTAACCACATTAATAACCGGGCAGTCATTTTTATGGAAAGTTCGATATGGCCTACACCTGTTAGCAAATCGACGTGAAGACAGATTGCTATTTGATTATCAAAGGTTGCTCGCCACTCAATTTGGATATTGTGATGATAATAAAAAATTAGCTGTGGAACATTTCATGAAAGACTATTATCGAACGATAATGGAACTCAGCCGATTAAATGAAATGCTATTACAATTATTTCAGGAAGAAATTTTACTAAAAGGGAAAAACACTCAAACCATTAAATTGAATTCAAGATTTAATCTTCAAAATGGTTTTATTGAAACTGCAAATGATACTGTTTTTGTAGATCATCCATTTGCATTACTTGAAATATTTTTATTTCAAGCCCAACAACCAGATTTAAAAGGTGTTAGAGCCAACACCATCAGAACGATAAGAGAAAATTTATATTTAATCGATGCAGGATTTCGAGACGACCTTCGTAATAAAATGCTATTCATGGAAATATTACGCCAAAGAGCCGGTGTAACACATGAGCTAAGACGAATGAATACCTATGGCATTTTAGCTGCATACATCCCTGCTTTTGATGAAATAGTTGGTCAAATGCAACATGATTTATTTCATGTTTATACTGTTGATCAACATACCTTATTCGTTATTCGTAACATACGACGCTATACCGTTAAAGAGTTTTCACACGAATATCCCTTGTGTAGCAAAATAATTAAAAATCTTGCTAAACAGGAAATATTAATTATTGCCGGTTTATTTCATGATATATCAAAAGGTCAAGGCGGCGATCACTCTACACTGGGCTCGAAAGTAGCTCTAGAATTTTGTCAAAAACACAGCTTAAACAAATATGATTCTGAACTTGTTGAATGGCTTGTATTTAACCATTTAATCATGTCAGTAACCGCTCAGAAAAAAGATATTCAGGATATTGAAGTGATACAGGAATTTGCAAATCTTGTTGGTGATCAATACCGACTTGATTTGATTTTCCTTTTAACAGTTTCTGATATTCGAGCAACCAGTCCAAAAGTCTGGAATTCCTGGAAATATGCATTATTAACCAGTTTATACACATCGACAAAACAATATTTAAAAGAAGAAACAAAAGGTGAGCGTAACCAGATTACTTCAGTAACACGCATAAAAAAAGATTTATTGGCAATGCCAAAATCAGGAGTCTCAGAAAATGAAAAATTTTTACAACTCTGGGATAAACTGTCAAATGAATATTTTATTCAATGTGAATACACTGAAATAATATGGCAATCTGAACTTATCCTAAATAATAGTGATACTGAAAATCCAGTGATTAGTGTCCATCAGGCGAATGAACTCTCCGGTACAGTAGTATTTATTTATTCCGAAAATAAACTTGGATTATTATCTATGATCACTGCTGTATTTGAGCAATTAAACTTAAATGTTGTAAATGCGCGAATATATAAAACCACAGATAATTTCATTCTGACATCGTTTATTATTCTTGAAGAAAATGGCGATCAAATTCTCGAGAATACCCGAATTGAAAGTTTAACTGCCAATTTAAATAAATATTTAAATTCCGATATTTCAACCTCGATCGAGGTAAGCCGCAATATCCCAAGACAATTAAAGCATTTTTCATTTCCAACTAAAGTCGAATTCGATGAAGACAAAAACAAACGACACTCAATTATGGAAGTAATCGCCTTTGATCAACCTGGAATGTTATCACGGATTTGTTCTGCTATGGATGTTTGCGGCGTAGAACTTATTTCGGCTCGAATCACAACCTACGGTGAACGGGTTAATGACATCTTTTATATCACCAAAGCTCATGACAAGTCATTACCCGATGAAGCAACAATTTCCTGTCTCAAAAAATCAATTATTGAAACATTAGCAAATTAATTTAACTAACTTACAATTCAATAAATTCCAGTGCATTACCATCCGGATCACGACAAAATAAAGCCTTACGGCCAGATTTACTTACAGTAAAATTAATTTTATGTGAATTTAATGCTGATTTAATATTATTAATCGATGCAACCTGTAATGCCACATGACGATCCCGTCCACCGTGTTCCGGTCGCCCTGTTGTAGAATCCGGATTATCGAGTTCCAATAAATGAATTTGACACTCACCCACATCAAGCCATAGACCAGAATAAGGTAAATTAGGTCGTTCATTGTTTTTTGTCATACCCAATATAGTACAATAAAAATTCTCTGCTACTTCAAGGTTTTTAACTATATAAGTTGCATGCAAAATAGTTTTATAATTATTCATTTTATGATTCGTCTATAGATAATTTTGATGAAAAATATCCAGCAGTCAAAATAAATAGACCACCAATCCATTCTCTCGGTAATACTATTTCATCTGTTAATAAACTCGCGGATACAGCTGCAACAATTAATTCAAACAGTAAAATAATTGCGGAACGCTGAACTGGCATGTGCGATACACCATACATAACACTCACTGTCATAATGATAACCAAAATCGCACCGATTAAGAGAGCACTCGCAATGACAAGCACTGAAACAGTATTGTAAGATGACTCTAAAAATAAAATTAAACTACCCGACACTAAAATAACACCTAGCCATGAAAATACTACTTTAAGTTGCACTGGTACCAAAATAGCTTTACGTGTTAATGCATTAGTCACTGCAAACGCAAACCCCGATGTTAAGGCAAGCCAATCTGTAGAGCTCGAGGGTAAAGGAAAACCTATATCATCTTGCCATAACATGATAACTGCACCGGTTAATGCGACCACAAGCATCACTAAACTCATCATTGTTAGTTTTTCTTTTAAAAATAACACACCAAATAACGTTGCCCATAACGGTGACAAATAAAATAAAATCATTACTCGAACTATCGGACCTTCAATAATGGCAAGTATAAACGCGGTATTTGTCCAGCCACTCGCAAGCGCAATTAATAGCAGTAATGTAGAATTTTTGTAAAATTGATCCCGGTAACGGTAAAATAAAACAAGTAGGATTGGTAATGTACCTAAATAGATAAACAATGTAGCCCATAAACCTGATAAACCATTATTTTCTAAAATTCGAAGTGGATACCAAAAAAGACCCCATAGGGTAGCGGCTAATAATAAACTTAATATTGGATACAAATTAATTTTCCTGAGTATGCTTGCTATCTATTATAATGGTAAAATAACAGTAATCATTCAGCGTAACTAAAAACAAGTGGATAAACAAATAAATACTAAATCCACCGGCTTCGGAGCCGGGATAGCCCAATCAAGACTCGCAAAAAATTGCCCTCCATGGCGCGCTCGAGTGCCGCGTCCTGCGGCACACGGTCTTGATTGGGCTATCCCGGCTCCAAATCCTCATTCTTTACCTCTTTTCTATTTACGCTGAATAGTTACAAATAACATTACTTTATAATTAAAACACGTCTGATATGAATCCTGATTTAAACAAATTACACCCCTATCCTTTCGAAAAGCTAAAAACCTTGAAATCCAATGTTAGCCCCCCGGAAGACTTAAATCATATAGCCCTGTCAATTGGAGAACCTAAACATACCGCCCCAGCTTTCGTTTTATCGGAGCTTGCCAATAGTTTAGCCGGTATTGGATCTTACCCAAGCACTTTAGGGAATAAATCACTTCGGATAGCTATCGCTAATTGGCTCACTAAACGTTTTCAATTGCCTGCTGAATCTATCAACGCCGATTTTCATGTACTACCCGTTACCGGAACTCGTGAAGCTCTATTTTCATTTACGCAATGTGTCATTGATAGAAGTAAAAATCCATTAGTGTTAATGCCAAATCCTTTTTATCAAATTTATGAAGGTGCCGCCCTACTTGCTGGCGCTGAGCCTTATTATCTGAATTCAGTGGTTGAATTAAACGATATCCCGGATTATAAAAACGTTCCGGATAAAATATGGCAACAATGTCAACTATTAACGATTTGTACACCCGGCAATCCATCGGGTGCGGTATTAACCATTGAGCAATTGCAATATTTAATCACTTTATCTGAAAAATTTGATTTTATCATTGCATCTGATGAATGTTATTCTGAAATCTATTTCAATGATTCTCAAGCACCCGCAGGTTTATTGCAAGCCAGTGCATTAATGGGCAGGACAAATTATGAACGGTGCATTGTATTTCACAGTTTATCAAAGCGATCAAACCTGCCTGGATTGCGATCCGGTTTTGTCGCAGGTGATGCAACAATTATAAAAAATTATCTTAAATTTCGGACTTATCATGGCTCTGCTATGCCCCCTCATCATCAGGCTGCCAGTACCGGTGCATGGCAAGATGAGCAGCATGTCATTGAAAACAGAAATTTATACACACAAAAATTTAAACTGTTTATTGATATTTTAGAGTCATCAATTGCAATAAAACGTCCAGACGCTGCCTTTTATGTTTGGTTAAAAACACCTATCAATGATCAGGATTTTGCCCGTCAATTATATCAGCAACAAAATATAACGGTGTTACCCGGCAGCTTTCTGTCTCGAGCAACTAAAACAGGTAATCCCGGTGAAAATTATGTCCGGCTTGCTTTAGTCAGCACTTTGGACGAATGTAATGATGCTGCAAATCGTATCAAATCATTCCTTAAAACGTTATAATCATCTATTATTTTTTAAGTCTTACCGAATAACCAAGAAATCCAGATAATTCTGGCGGAGAAATGAATGAGCAACCTACAAGAAATTATTGAATCAGCCTTTGAAAAGCGCGCTGAAATCACACCTAGAAACGTCGACACCAATGTAAAAGAAGCCGTTGATGAAATCATTAACAAATTAGACAAGGGTGAATATCGTGTTGCTGAAAAATCCGATAACGGCTGGGTTGTAAATGAGTGGCTTAAAAAAGCCGTGTTATTATCATTTCGAATTCAAGACAATAACTTCATGAAAGGCGGTTTCACTAATTACTTTGATAAAGTACAAGCAAAATACTCTGACTATAATTCTCGTGATTTTCGTGCAGAAGGTGTGCGAGTAGTACCGCCAGCAACTGTTCGAAAAGGTGTATACCTCGCTTCCGGTGTCGTTTTGATGCCATCGTATGTCAATATTGGTGCTTACGTTGATAGTGGCACTATGGTCGATACCTGGGCAACTGTTGGTTCTTGTGCACAAATTGGCAAAAACGTACATTTATCCGGTGGTGTAGGCATTGGTGGTGTACTTGAACCATTACAAGCTGCACCAACCATCATCGAAGATAATTGTTTTATCGGTGCCCGTTCCGAAGTTGTAGAAGGGGTTATTGTTGAAGAAGGTTCCGTTATTTCTATGGGTGTTTATATTGGCCAAAGTACAAAAATTTATAACCGTGAAACTGATGAAGTTAGTTACGGTCGAGTACCTGCAGGCTCAGTTGTTGTTGCAGGAAATCTACCGTCTAAAGATGGCAAATACAGTCTCTATTGTGCCGTCATCGTGAAACAGGTCGATGCAAAAACTCGAAGTAAAGTGGGTATTAATGAATTACTTCGAAATATATAATTAAATTACCGATGATTAAGCTTTACGGAATCAAGAACTGTGACACTATCAAAAAAGCACGGTGCTGGCTTGATGATAATAAACAAAAATATCAATTTCATGATTTCAGAGTCGACGGGCTTGATAGTTCAACTCTATCAAGCTGGTTGAGTAAAGTTGATAAAATGACATTATTAAATAAACGCAGCACTACCTGGCGGCAATTAAGTGATACACAAAAATCGGATCTATCTGAATCAAATATTAAAAAATTGCTACTAGCAAACGTAACTTTAATTAAACGTCCAGTACTTGAAATGAATAAAAAAATCTACGTTGGTTTTTCAGAAAAAATTTACCAAGAACTATTTCTTTAAATTAAGAACTAATTAAAGAATCAATTACTCTATATCCGGATATGACAAATACACTTAATTTACTTAAAGATTTAATTAAACAACAATCGGTCACACCGGATGATAGCGACTGCCTTACTATGATTGGCGATAGACTGAGTAAATCCGGTTTCGAAATTGAATACCTGCTTTACGATGATGTCAATAACCTCTGGGCAAAGCGAGGCACAACTGAACCCCTGCTGGTTTTTGCCGGGCATACCGATGTTGTACCAACCGGCCCTGAATCAAATTGGAAATTCCCTCCCTTTGAACCGACCGAACAAGATGGATTACTATATGGTCGTGGCACAGCCGACATGAAAGGTTCAATAGCTGCCATGTGTACTGCCATAGAACGTTTTGTTAGCACTTATCCTGATCATACCGGCTCAATCGCTTTTTTAATTACCGGCGATGAAGAAGGACCATCAATTAACGGTACGGTTAAGGTTATTGAAGAATTAGTAAACCGAAAAGAACAAATTCAGTATTGTCTAGTTGGCGAACCATCGAGCACGGCTAAACTCGGCGATATAATTAAAAATGGCCGACGTGGCTCTTTAAACGGTCATCTTACTATTCACGGCACTCAAGGACATGTCGCATATCCGCATTTAGCAAACAACCCTATTCATCGTGCTACGCCCTTCTTAACTGAACTCTGTGATATGAAATGGGATAATGGTAATGAATATTTTCCGCCAACCACTTTTCAAATAAGCAATATTGAATCTGGAACGGGTGCTGAAAATGTTATCCCTGGCGATTTAAAAGTGATGTTCAATTTTCGCTATTCTACTGAAGTCACAGCAGAACAAATAAAATCAAAAGTAATGGCACTTATTAAGAAACACGATTTAAATCATGATATACAATGGCGTTTGTCCGGAAAACCGTTTATCACCCCTAAAGGTGAATTGGTCAATGCCGTTAGTGCAGCAATATCGCAGCACTGTGGATATGAAACTGAACTTTCAACAACGGGTGGAACGTCTGATGGACGCTTTATTGCGCCAACCGGCGCTCAAGTTGTTGAGCTTGGACCACTAAATAAAACAATTCATCAAATTGATGAAAATGTTTCTATTGATGACATTAATAAATTATCTTTAATTTACGAATCAATGTTAATTAATTTGCTTAATTAACCTGCAAATATTTCAAACTCATTAGTTATTATCCGGCCACGAAATCGGGCGACCTGAACGAAGCGAAGAAGTACTTAATGAACGATAGTTCTAAAGTGCTTGCCCTATCTTTTTTCAATTGCGTCTAATCTTCCTTCGTAAGATTAGGATCCATGGCGTGCTCGGGTGCCGCGTCCTGCGGCACACGGTCTTGATAGGGCTATCCCAATTCCATGTCCTCACATTTTCTGTAAAATTGATTTAGCATTCTTAACTTTTTATACGTAGCTCAAATTAATCATCTAACTAAAGCCTCTTCAATAGAACGAATCACATCTTGTTCTAATTCATTAGCAATTTCTTCAGCTGGGCTGTTTACTGCAACGCGTCCCGGACGAACGAATAAGATACTTGTAGTTCCCTTTTTATGAATTAACGTAATATGCAACGGACACAATGCCATCATATTTGGATCGGCATTACTTACTTTATTAGCATACCAACCATTACAGAATACCATGCTTCGAATGGATTCCAGTTTATTTTTGTTATAGTCGTCACCCCACCGTTTTGCAAAGTGCGCTAAATTACGTCCTATGTTTGGTTCAAAGACTACAAAATAGCCATTATTATCTAATGAAGTAAATACTTTTTTATAAACAGTATTGAGTGGACTTTTAACTTTTCTAACGTACACCATTGGTTTTTGTGGCGCACTAAATTGTTCGGTGGAGTTTAAGTTACTATTATTAACAAAACCGGTATTGCTTGTATCAGTTTGAATGACGGGAGTTTCTTGATCCGGATTTTGGATCACATCTTCAGCAAAAATAGGAGAAGAAAAACTTAAAAAGAATAATAACCACTTCCACATAGCGATCTCCGCTTTAAAATTATTTTTTAACAGTTGCTACTTTATTTCGTAAATAGACAGGATTTACCTGTTCAGCAGAAATAGCGCTATTATTATCAAATTCATATCGTGCTAACCCAATCATATCAGTTGCGAATGGATAATTAAAATTAGTATTTGTTACTGTATTTTTACTGATTTTACCAAGTGTTAACTTATCTGGATAACTTAGCCATGCTTCACCAACACTATACCAGTTTATATTATTATCTAACTGAACCATTTCAGGTTTTGTGACATTTTCGACTCCATTTAGTTTCATAATGCCATCATTTTCTTGATAACAACCCCAATAGACTTCTGACATACGGGCGTCCTGAAGTACTGCAATATTTTGTTCATTAAATTCTCTAAAAACACCCTGAGCAATTATACGCAAACTGGATAATGGTATGACCGGGATATCATGACTGTATGCAATACCCTGACAGACCCCGGCAGCGATTCGTAGCCCGGTAAAAGATCCAGGGCCTTGACCAAATGAAATTAAATTAATGTCTGCTAAAACAATTCCAGCCTTTCCTAATAGCGTTTCAATCATGCTTAATATTAAATTGGCATGACCTCGAGGCTGTATTAGATGTTCACTCAGTATTTTATTTTTACTTAATAAAGCAACAGTGCATGCTGCTGTACTAGTATCAAAAGCAAGTATATTCATCAAACAGTACTATCAACAACATTACTTTCTTTTTCCAATTGCTCATTTTCAGATACTTGCTGAAAAAAAGCGGTAACATCATTTATATTTCTTGATACTGGCATACCGGGTAAACTTAAAATAAATTTTTTGCCATAGGGTTTGCTTGTAATTCTAGGGTCACATAAAACCAATAAGCCTCGGTCGGTCATGTCTCGAATTAATCGTCCTACACCCTGTTTTAAAGTAATGACGGCATTCGGCAACTGGTAATTCATAAAAGGATTTTCACCATTATCCCGCATCGTATCGATTCTAGCTTTTAATACCGGATCACCTATCGAAGCGAATGGCAGTTTATCAATAATAACACACGACAAAGCCTCACCACGAACATCTACTCCTTCCCAAAAACTGCTGGTTCCCAGTAGCACGGCATTGCCTCTATTTCTAAACTCATCCAGCAATGCATCACGGGGGGCATCTCCCTGGACTAATAGTGGATAATCAATAATATTTTCTAAAGCCTGCTTTGCTTCAGACAAGGCACGATAACTCGTAAACAAAAAAAATGTTCGTCCTTTTACGATATCGATAATGTTTTTAGCAACAGCAATAATTTGAGCATTATACTGGTAAGAATTTGGTTCAGGCAGCCCTGGCGGTAAATATATCAGAGCTTGTTTTAAATAGTCGAACGGACTATCCAATAATAACTCTTTTGCCGTTTCTATTCCCATTCGGTCTGTAAAATATTGAAATGTATTACTAACGGTTAAAGTTGCTGAAGTAAAAATCCATGCGCCAGGATAATTGCTTAACTGGTCTTTAAAATACGGCGCTATACTCATTGGTGTCATGTGCAAGGTGAAATGCCGCTTTCGAATATCACACCATCGGATATATTGTTGATCATTCGATTTTAATATCATTGCTAACCGCTCGATAAATGACAGGCAACGACGTGAGCACGACTCCATTACTTTACTTCTTTCTTCGAGTGGTTGTAATAATGCATGCAATTCTTGCAATTGCTCCTGCATTTTACTAATAGCAGTCAGTGATGGTTTTTGCTTCATGACATCATTCCATGCCAATCGACTTAACTGGCTACCAAAAGTAAGCCTAAGATCAGATATGCAGGTTTTTAATTCTTTAGTACAATCACTAATGTCGTAATCTTCATTAATTTCGTTTAAATATTCTATCTGAACATCTTGAGCTAAATTATAAAGTTGATTACTGCTTATCGACAGCCCAAAAAAATTTGAAGCAATATCAGGTAACTGGTGTGCTTCATCAATAATATAGGCATCGCAATCCGGTAATAGCTCACCGAAACCTTCTTCTTTTAATGCCATATCAGAAAATAATAGATAATGATTAATGATTACAATGTCTGCTGCTTGAGCTTGTCTTCTTGCTTGCATTAAATAACAATCTGAAAAAAACTGACAGTCCTGACCGACGCAGTTCTCGGATGTTGAAGTCACTTTATACCAGATTAAATCTTTCTCATCGATTGATTTACAATCTGATATATCACCACCATGGTTTTCACTACTCCATTTTCGAATGATACTGATTTTTTTAGATTCTTCAGCACTGGAATAACGACCTTCTCTTTCTGCGATATCAAGATAGTGATGACAAAGATAATTTGCTCGGCCTTTAAGTAGTGCAATAGTGACTGGAATCGCAAGCGCATCTTTAACAATGGGGACATCTTTATAGAATAATTGATCTTGAAGATTTTTTGTTCCGGTAGAAATAATTATTTTTTTACCGGACATCATCGCTGGTATTAAATAGGCAAATGTTTTTCCAGTGCCAGTACCGGCTTCTGCAATTAATCTTTCCTGTTTTAATAAAGCTTGCTCTATAGCAATAGCTAATGTTTGTTGTTGTTCCCGTGGTGCATAACCTGCTACGGATAATGCAAATGGACCTTTATTACTAAGAATAGTGTTTATATCTAACATTGGTGCAGTATAACAATAGTTGAGGTATGAAAATATCGAAAATAGTTAAAAAATTAATTAGCTGCGTTACTATCCCGAATTTCATTAGTGATAGCGCCTTGCTCTTTACTCCACACCAATCGACTTATAATCTTAAATCGTGATATTGACATGGCACCCCGTTTGGAGCGATTACTTTGTGCAGCATTATCGATTTCAGCTATAGCTTCATCACGATTGATTTCATATATTTCATAAGCATCAAAATCTTCATTCATGAGCACCAGAACCAGTAGATCCCATTCCTGATCAACTTTGAGTTGGCCGATTCGTGCACCGGATTTTTTTTGATCAAAAATAGCCCTGCCCTTAATTAGAACTTTCAAGCCTTTACGATCGCCTTTACCAATGGCATCAAAACTACTGGATGTATCGTTAACAGGCTCCAAATCCAGAAGATTACAGGCATCATTTTTGGCAATCTCGTTACCAATCCCGAGCGATTTCCCCGTTGCTCGACGGTAATCCGCTGCAATTTTACGGGCTTCAGACATTAACTTATCAACTGAATAGATAGACATAAATCAAATCATTTTTTGTGCACATCTGATAACTATAGCCTCAGAAGTGGCATTTGTTGTAAAAAAACAAAAATTACTGTATCAATTTATCAGCAGATTGCTGGGCTTTTTTCGATGCCGCGACATTACCTAACCAATTTTCAGCATGAGCAATAATTCGCCAATTATCGGCCATTAATGACTTATTGGATTTAACCAGACTATTCGACTTTTTTGCCATGCCAATGGCTTTATTATAGCGACCCTGATGTAACTGCATTTTTGCCATATAATGCCACAAAACAGCATTCCGCGGTTCAATCCTCAAGGCGCGTTCCAGTAGTGATTCGGCTCGATCGATATTGCCACTGCTGGCTGCTCCACGGGCATCCACTAATAACGATTTAACGGCATCACCAGTTTTGGAATCTGGTTCTATTACCTCATAATCCTGTTGATTTTTATGTGACAACGGATCAAGACTTTCATTTGTTTTAGTTTTTGTAGCACAGGATGAAAGAAAAAATAAAACAATTACAATATACGAAAATCGGATCACTAATCAAATATCCTTTTGAACCAATTGACACTTCGGTCAATTACGGTGGCGCTTTCACAGGGAGAAAATTTTGTTGGTCCACTGCCTTTTATAAATGCCAGTTTAACATTTAAATTACATCCGACGTTATTTAATAATAATGTATTTGGATCGATATCCAGATATTCTATTTCCTCATCATCATCATTCTCAAGACTTGCTGTATTAAGTGATCTCATTAGTTGTGCCCATATCGGTAGTGCACCACTTGCTCCGGTTAAACCAGTAGAAACATTGTTATCAGCACCCACCCAAATAACAGCCATATGCTTATTACTGAAACCGGCAAACCAACTATCACGTAAATCATTAGTCGTTCCGGTTTTTCCGGCAAGCTGAATTGAAGGCGAGATCCACTTTGAAACAGAACGTCCAGTGCCTGAATTAATAACTTGCTGTAAGGCGCTTTGTAATTGTTTCATGGAAACTGTTGGTATAGTTTGTTCTACTTGTATCGGAAAACGTTTTAGTGGTTCCTGTGTTGATGTCAATACTTCTCTAATAGCACGTAAAGGACTAATGAAACCACCGGACGCGATTGTTTGATATATTTCGGCAGTCTCGTAGGGTGATAAAGATATAGAGCCCAACATTAACGATGGATAAGGATTAATCTCTTGTTTTACTCCAAGTTTTTTTAAAGTTGATACAACCGAGCGTAAACCTACAGTCATTCCTAAACGAACAGTAGCTTGATTATAGGAATGCGACAAGCCTTCATATAATGGTATTGTTCCATGTGATTTATTATCATAATTTTTCGGTGTCCAGGTTTTGCCATTTTTAGCTTGTAATGTAACCGCAGCATCACTAATCGGTGTTGTTAAATTATAATTCTCACTATCCATTAGAGCGGCAAGATAGACAGCCGGCTTCACTAATGAACCTACCGAACGTTTAGCATCTAATGCGCGATTAAAACCGGCATATGCAGTATTTTTATCGCCAACCAATGCCAACACTTCGGCAGAAACAGAATTAGTAACGACTATTGCGCCCTGTAAAGTTGGCACTGTAGATGATTTTGAATTTGTAGTTACTCTGGATTGCAACTTATTTAATTGTTTCATCATAATACTTTCAGCATTAGACTGTATTATTGGATCTAAGGTAGTAAAAATTTGCAAACCTTCCGATCGAAGATCATCTTCATTATAGGATGAACGTAATTGTCGCTTCACTAAATCCATAAAAGCAGGAAATTTTGTAATTCCGCTTGAATGCGTATTCACTACCCCCAATTCAGTTTGTTTAGAGTAGTTGGCAGAAGCAAGCGAAATGATTTTATTTTTAGCCATCAGGTCTAATATTAAATCCCGACGTTTTTTTGCACGGACAGGATGTTTATAGGGATTATAATAATGAGGTCCTCTAATCATCGCTACCAATAACGCAATTTCTGGAACATCCAGTTCTTTAACCGATTTATCAAAATAAAACTGACTGCCCAGACCAAAACCATGAATCGCTCGTTTACCCTGTTGCCCAAGATAAATTTCATTCATATAGGCTTGTATGATTTCTTTTTTATCGAAATGAAACTCTAATAATAACGACATCAAAGCTTCATTAGCTTTTCGCCAAATAGTGCGTTTGTTATTTAAAAAATAATTTTTAACCAATTGTTGCGTTAAGGTACTACCACCCTGAACCGTTTTGCCTGCTTTAATATTAGCCCATAAAGCACGCAATATTGATAATGGATCAACACCATAATGTTGATAAAATTTTCTATCCTCAACCAGAATTAATGTGCTGTGCAGTAAATTAGGCACATCACTTAATTGAATTAATAATCTGTCTTCGTGATGCGCCGGATAGATGCCTCCGATAAACATAGGGTCCAGACGAAATAATGATATTTTTGTCTGATCACGGAGATCCACTACTCTTGTTACTATATTAGCTTTAAACTCAATTTGAATAAGGCGGGATATTTCAGAACCATCCCAAAATGAAAATTGTCGAGTAAATAATTTATAAACATTACCTATTTTATTATAAGTCCCTGCTTGAGAAGGATTATAAGTATTTCGATAATTTAACATTCCAAGTTCGTTATCAAAATTATTTGTTGTTAATTTTTTTCCAACATATAGTTCTAATGGACGCGCGTAAACGTGCGCAGGTAAAGACCAGCGCTTACCTTCAAATTGATAAAGCACGCTAAAATTTAGATAAATACAATACGCAATAAAAATAGCAAATAATCCTAACAACCATTTTTTCCAACTACCTGGAAAAAATCGTATTATCTGATTTGCAATTTTATTTTTATTAGTATTTTTTTTACGCTTTTTATATTTTTTTCTTTTACGGGGTGAACGTTTAATCATTACCTAAAGAACTATAGTATTTTAATCCATGTTAAAAATTATGTAATGAATTATACGCAATTTGCTAACGCTAGCGCATGAATTTGTTCTATAAATGCTGATAATAATTTAGATAACTACACGACCAAATCGATTGCTTCAGTTGATTCTGCGCTCTGTAGTGATTGAAATGAATTAATTGCCTTCAAATTTGCATTCGAAATTCCAGCTTGGACGTCCATTGCGCTATCATCTTCACGCATTTTTTCAGCACGTTGTTTAGCTATATCAGCCCGCGCCAAGGCTGCCATTTTAGCCGCCTTGGCCGCAACAACACGATCTTGTGTAGATGGATCTGCCGGTGCCAATGCCGCCCTTTCAATCAATTGCGCTTTGGCCAGCGTTGCCTTTGAATCACCAGCGACACCCGATGTATCAATCTTGACGTCTCCTGCTACGGCATACTCTTTACCATCAGAGCCTTTTTCGGTTTTAAAACCCGTTCTACCACGTATGAAACGTCCACCAGCTTGTCGATGAGCAGATTCATGGGCTCGAACCATACGATCCTTTGCTTTTAATTTGGCTAATGACTCATCACTAGTATTGTTAGATGTTTTATTATTAACATCAAGTTTGCTATCCGCTTTCTGTGGTGAAAACTGAGACTGCTTCTCACGGTTGTGTGCATCACTACGAGCAGTTGACGACACTGAACGAGGTGTAACATGACTAGTTGATATTCCGAACGGATCCATAGTGTTAGTGTAGACATAACGGTCTAAACTGTACAATAAATAGACAATTATTTTCTAATAACCATTATTTAATTGTGCTAAACAAATTACAGTTATCTGTGATATATTAATAAAAAATAGGTATATATAAGGTCAAATGAGATTTTTTTCTACAAAACTACTTATTATTTTTGTGATAACAAGTTTTGTATCAGCTTGTTCCAGCCCCCATAGTAAACCCACAAACTCCGTCAGTTACAAACAGAGCAGTATTAGTCACAACAAAAAAAGCATCATTGATACGGCACAAGCAATGCTTGGCGTAAATTACTACTATGGTGGAACATCACCCAAAACAGGATTTGACTGCAGTGGTTTGGTTTATTACGCACATAAAAAACAGGGAATTAAGCTACCAAGAACAACAACCGGCCAATTAAAAAGTGTCAAAAGAGTTTATAAATCGTCATTAAGGCCCGGAGATCTGGTGTTTTTTGCAATAAACCATGTAACAGTCTCGCACGTTGGTATCTATCTTGGTGATGGAAAATTTATACATTCCCCATCAACGGGTAAAAAAGTTAACATCACTTCAATGAATTCCGACTATTGGCGCAGTCGCTTTGTTATCGGTGGCAGAATTTAAATTATAAGCTATTCTGCTAAAGCAGTAACGAATAGTCTCAGGGAGTTGTGAACCAAACTCACATCTTAATGTCTCAATTGTAACTAATATTAAAATATCTCAATATGCACGATACTCTACCGCTATTAATAGAATCTGATTTTCCCAACATTGTAAGAAAACAACTTGAAACAGTGCAAGTTAATTTGGGATACAAATGTAATCAACAATGTTTGCACTGCCATGTTAATGCCAGCCCTGCACGAACCGAAACAATGTCAATTGAAGTTATTGATTCAATTTTAAAATACATGCAACAAAATAGTCCAAAATACCTTGACTTAACCGGCGGTGCACCTGAGTTAAACCCTCATTTTAAATATTTTATAATTGAAGCAAAAAAATTGGGGGTGCATATTATTGATCGTTGCAACCTTTCAATTTTATTTGAGCCAGAACAGGAATATTTAGCAAAATTCCTGGCAGACAATAATATCGAAATTGTTGCATCACTACCCTGTTATCAGGAATCAAATGTCGATGGACAAAGAGGCAAAGGTATTTTTCAAAAGAGCATCGCGGGATTAAAACTATTAAACTCACTTGGTTATGGTAAGCACGACATAAACCACCAGCTTAATCTTGTTTACAACCCAACTGGTCCTTATTTACCACCACCGCAAAACACCCTTGAAATTGAATACAAAAATGAATTGAAAAACAAATATGGCATTGAGTTTAATCAATTATTTACAATAACCAACGTACCAATAAAGCGATTTGGTAGCATGCTAATTTCAAAAAAACAATTTCACGATTATATCGCGACACTAAAGCAAGCATATAGCGTTACTAATTTAAATACTGTTATGTGCAGAAGTTTAATTAGTATTGATTGGCAAGGATATTTATATGATTGTGATTTTAATCAAATGCTGGATTTACCATTGGCCTCCAACGGTAATTCAAAAACACATATCAATGACATTATCGACTCGAATATTACCAACAATTCAATTCAAGTTGCCGATCATTGTTATGCCTGTACTGCCGGTCAAGGTAGTAGTTGCGGTGGAGCGCTAAACGAATAGTCATTTTCAAGTGAAATACAATCCCTCAAGAGTTATGCATTTAATTTCAATAATAATTCCTGTTTTAAATGAAGAAACATCTATCCTTATCTTTTTAAAAAAATTACAGCAGTTTCGTGATAATGGTCACGAAATAATATTAGTTGATGGCGGTAGCACTGACAACACAGTCAAGTTATCAGAAAATTATGTCAACCAAATAATAATTTCAAAACCCTGTCGTTCAACTCAAATGAATTCAGGTGCAAAACATGCAAAAAATAATATACTATTATTTTTACATTCAGATACATTTTTACCAGATTTAGCCGATACAATTATTTCAAGCTCATTATCAGGCAGTAAGGTCTGGGGTCGATTCAATATTAAACTGAGTGGTAAAAGTTTTATTTACCGTATTATAGAAACAATGATAAATTTTCGGTCACAATACACATCGATTGCGACTGGTGATCAGGCTATTTTTGTAACAAAAAAAACTTTTGAATCCATTAACGGATATCCAGATATACTCCTGATGGAAGATATTGCTATATCAAAAATTCTTCGCCAACAAAATCAATGCGCGTGTTTATCAGATAAAGTAGTGACATCGAGTCGTCGATGGGAGAAACACGGTATATTTCGAACTATTTTATTAATGTGGCTTTTACGACTTCTTTATTTTGTTGGTGTTCACCCGGATAAATTGCACAAACTTTATTATGCAAAACGATAATTCCACATGCTGCTTGATATTTAGCAGAACACCAGAACCTGGAAAAACTAAAACGCGTTTAATTCCTGCCTTGGGAATAGATGGTGCTTACCAAGTCCATCTAAAATTGCTGGAATATACTTTATATATAGCATCTAAAACTCAAGATATTGATT
This sequence comes from uncultured Thioalkalispiraceae bacterium, assembly GCA_964403805.1. GTDB lineage: Bacteria > Pseudomonadota > Gammaproteobacteria > UBA6429 > Thiohalophilaceae > CAYQUC01. The sequence goes on from CAYOHQ010000004.1 coordinate 22,011, forward strand.
TTATGCTTTACACTACTTCCAGTCAGAATAGCAAAGTACTTACCGATTTATCAGTCAACAATAATTTATTAATACTAAACCAGACAGGAAATAATCTTGGAGAGAGAATGTATCATGCAATGCGTGACAGTCTTGTTAAATATTCGCATTGCATTATTATTGGTACAGACTGCCCTGAAATATCAAAAAAATACCTAACAAATGCAAAAAAATTATTATCTTCAGGATATGATGCAGTTATAGGCCCGGCTTTTGATGGAGGCTATGTTTTAATCGGCTTAAACAATTCTGTTAAAGAACTGTTTTCTGATATCAACTGGGGTGAAAATACTGTATTGGAAAGCACCTTAAAAAAGTTTGATCTATTAAAACTAGATTATATAAAATTACCAACATTGCACGATGTAGACACCGAAGACGATTTACGATATCTAGCTCTCATTCAAAATAAAGCTACTAATGAAGATTAAGTTTGTATGATTTGGATTCTATAAAAATACGTAATAACTCTGTATCAATTTTATTTCTCTTTGCTTCATCGTGTAAAATATCCAATGCCTTAATAGATGACAAACCTCGTTTATAAGGTCGATCACCGGATGTTAACGCATCATAAATATCTGCAATTGTCATAATTTTTGACTGCACCGGAATTTGTTCTTCATTTAAACCTCGAGGATAACCGGAGCCATCCAGCTTTTCATGATGCGCATACGCGATATTTGGAATTTCTTTTAACATATTCGACCACGGTATCAGCGTTAAAAATGCATAGGTATGACTAACATGAGACTCGATCTCAACTCGCTCTTCCGGGTTTAAACTTCCACGGGCTAAACTTAGTTTCGAGAATTCAAAACTGTTGATTAACGAAACCTCTTCATTTTTTATTCCAAAAAATGAATATGCTGCAACATCATTAATGGCACCCGGGATATCTTTATATTGAACAGCTGGCTCATTGGTTTTAATTATTAATTCCAGAAACCCTTCTAACTTCTCTGTTTCTAAAATTATTTGTTCATCAATACTGGATTTCAACTCCAGAAAATCATCATCGGATAATTTATCATTAATGTGTTTTTCAATTAATTGTTGGTACATTATTCTTTCATAGCAGGCCTGTGCATATTTAAATCTGTTTTTTAATAAATCTACTTCATGGCCATAAAGTTTTTTCTCTTTAGTTAAGACACCTTCTCGAACGCCTACTTTACCAAAATCGTGTAATAACGCGGCATATCGTATTTCCTTTAATTGTCCAACATCAAAAAAAACGTCTGAAAATTTATGAGCACTTTCTTTATCAACTGATATAGCTAAATTTTCAGTATATTCTGCCACCCTAAATGAATGTCCTGCAGTTGTTGGATCTCTCGCTTCAATAACCTGAACCGATGCAACAACGAAACCATCAAACAAGCGTTCTATCTCATCAAATAATTGTGAATTTTTAAGTGAAATAGATATTTGCGCCGCAATTCCCGTTAGCACTTCCAAATCATTTTTAGTAAAAACACCAGCAACATCTTTTGAAGTTAATTGAATCAAACCTAAAACACAATCTTCATACAATAAGGGTACACACATCGCACTTCTAATTGATAAATCTACAATCGATTCTTGCTCCTTAAATCGCTCATCATCCATCGCATCCATAATTAATAGTGATTTTCGGTTATTTATTACATCCTCAACGATACTATTTGAAATTTTAATTTTCTCTGTTCCTGCCGTTCTTGAATCCTGGTCAAGTGATTTAACAACTTGTAATTCTTTTGTAACGTTATTAACAAATAAAATATGTGCCCGATCTGCTTTTGTGAATATAGAAAAAATACATTCGATAATTTTATCTAATAACGTATCACGATCTTTTATTGTACCAAGCGAAATACTAACCTGAGCCATCGAGCATAACTTTCGAATGACATCATCGTTATCAGTATCAGCTTTTGAATAGTCTGATGGTAAATCAGAAAATATATTAGCAGCATCTAAAAAAGCACTAATGTTACCAGCATCACTTTCATCTTCACTTACAATTTCAAGTTCTGGAATTGAACCTTTTGATATATCGTGATCAAAATCATCTATATGACTTTTTTCAGGTTCACTGTATTCAAATAGTGTTGTTCCAATTGAAATTTGGTCACCTGCTTTAATTGTGTACATTACTCCCGGGCGAATTTTTATTCCTTGTATGCTGGTACCATTGGTCGAATTTAGATCCTGCATATAAGTATGACCATCGGATTCAAATATTCTCAAATGCCGTCTACTTACTTCAACATCAGGTATATAGATATTATTAGGAATTATTTTTTCCGCTTTAGAAAAACGACCCAAATAAATGCCATCATTAATATTGACCGATCGGCCTTCATTGGATCCACTTTTAAATACAATTATTCCCATAATTCAACTATTAAAATTATCTTTCAAACGTAAAAATTTATTACTTTATGATCATCATTTAATAAATTATCGGCAAAAATTTAAAAAATGTAATTATAAATGAACAATAAACAATCAAAATAGTTAGGAATTATTCGCTACACAAGCAATAAATACCTATATGTAGGCACTTACTTATTGTTATTTTATTTTAGTTTTGAATAGTATTGTAAGCCATTGATTTTATGTATATTATTGCCAGTTTCATAAAAAGACAAATCATCTGGCGTTTTACGAATCTAGAGTACTATTTATAGGTAATATTAAATAAACGTTAATAAACACAGAATAATTTAATACTAAATTCTATAATAAGCCTATGATTAACCAAAAAATAATCGATTTTTCATCTTTCTTAAATGCTTATTAAATAATCAGGTAGAATAATGACAGACAACAGTAATTCTCAAAGTTCTGACAGCCTAATTATTCCTAAATTATTACAAAAGGTGTCTTTATGGGTGCATCCGGAAGGAAAAGTATTAGGATCGTTATTTATTCGTGAACAAAGTTATTATCATGCCGGACATGAATGTCCACTTGAAATTTTAAATAGCGCTCAGGATTTTGTGGTTCTAAAACGGGACGAATCGGATGAATTACGATTTTATAATAAAACAGCAATAATACGGATTGAATATAATAAGAATAATCCCTTAACTGACAATAATGAATCGATAGTAAAGTGTAAAATTCACATGATGGATGGTTCTTTAATTGAAGGAACCATTAAAGAAAATTTACCCCAGGCTCATTCAAGATTATTTGATTATATTAACGATCATTCGAATCAATTTGTTAAACTACACCTTGATGATAATAAAGATGATGAAGAAATTATTTTAATAAATAAATCTTATATCATTCGTGTAACACCAATTGAATAAAATAACATATATGGTAGTCACTAAATGGGCCTGTTAAAGAATTACAAGGCAAATAAAGCAATCGATATACTTCTTGACTCCGGTTCAGGCTCTCCAGAAGCAATTGAAGCTATTAGTAAAATTAAGCACATTGGCGAATCTTCAATTGGCAATTTAATCGATGCTATTCCCGAAGCAGATTCGATTCATGTAATTGAAAATTTATTAATCGGCTTTTTAAATAAACGTACATTAAATCAATATGTTGATGCATTAACAGATAACGACAATCGAATTATTAAATGCATTATGAATATTTTAGCTACTAATCATAGCTATGATATTAATAAACTTCTTGAAATGATTGAAGATCCTGACATCCCTAAAAATGTTTTGGTTCATATTTTATTGGCGCGAAAAAATGATTTAAATCCGGTTTTGGTTGCAAGAATGATTTCTCAATCAGATCGCGGTGGACGTCAGGTTTTATTCAGGGTTATGGATGAAATCTCGGATGAATCAGCAGTTGATGAATTAAGTAAACTCACTTTTCATCAAGATACCAGTATCAGACAAATGGCATTACGTTTATTATCACGCATCAATACGACTCAGGTACGCGATATATTTTTCAGATGCATTCCCGACTCCGAGCGTATCGTACGAGTCGCCGCTTTAGATGGCCTTACAAAATTATCTGTGCCAATCGATCCTAAGTTAATTGTTGAATACCTTAAAGATCGCGATTTAGCAACACAATCAAAAGCTATTGAACTTCTTATAAAAATAAAAGACCCAGAGACTATCACTTATTTAATCGATATTTTACAAGATGACTCAGAATTCGTACGCCGTGGAGCCGTTGAAGTTTTAAATGAAATTTGCGATCAACGCTCGATTAAATCTCTAATTTCAACACTTCGGGATCAGGATTGGTGGGTGCGGGTACGTGCTGCAGACGCATTAGGCTCTATTGGCGGTCCAAAAGTTGTCGATGCTGTTTTTTCATTAATGTCTGATAAAGATGAATTTTTGCGTAGAACCGCAGTAGAAATTTTAAATTGCATTAAAGATGATCGCGCATTAGGCCATTTAATTAAAGCCTTGCGTGATGAAGACTGGTGGGTAAAAGAACGGGCTGCAGATGCATTGGCACAGCTAGGTGATAAGCGAGCAGTTCAACCATTACTTGAGTTATTAAATTATGATGACGAATCCAGAAAAATTGCAATTAAAACGTTGATTACAATAGTGGGTAAAAATGAAACTGAAACATTAATCAATCAACAAAAAAATCTGAATGACAGCGTAAAAGATGACATTGTTAGTGAAATCAATAATATCGAGAACACATCATTAGAGATCGATATAAATAATAACAACTCTACCCGTTCAATAAATTCCAGAAGTGATAATACTATAATTCAACAAGAAACCAGAATTAACTCTAAACTTCATCAAAATACTAAACCCAAGAAAACTGAAGCTCCACAGAAAATACGGCATGAAGAAAGCTCATCATCTCTGGAAATCATCAATCCAGCAAAACTAAACGCTGGTCAAATAATTGCAGAACGATACAAAGTAATAAAACAGGTTGGTAAAGGCGCTTTCGGCACTGTTGTATTAGTTGAAGATACAATCGTAAGTGAAGACATCATATTAAAATTTTTAAATCCACAAGTAGCCTCTGATGAAAATATGATTCGCCGTTTCATTCATGAATTACGTTATGCTCGAAAAGTGACTCATGAAAATGTGATACGAATTTATGACTTCTTGCGATTGGGTAATTCAAATGCTATATCAATGGAGTTCTTTCAAAGCCATTCATTATCCTATGAAATTAAAAATAAAATGACGTCAGATCGTTTACGGATGGTTAAAATTTTACTCGATATATGTAAAGGGATGAGTTTTGCTCATAAAGCAAAAGTTGTTCATCGAGATTTAAAACCGGCTAACATATTAGTTGATGATAATGATATCGTTAAAATCGTTGACTTCGGTCTAGCTGCTGCCGCAAGCCAAACAGATTCGCGAATTACCAAAAGTGGTATATTAGTCGGAACACCAACGTATATGGCACCAGAACAAGTACGAGATAAAGAAATTGATGCTCGTACTGATATTTATAGCCTTGGCATACTTATGTATGAAATATTTACCGGTCAGCCACCTTACAAAGGCAAAGATTCTATGGCAATATTATTCCAGCATGTTGAAGGAAAAGCCCGAAGACCAAAAGAACTAGATGACACGATACCCGAATCACTCGATGCAATTATAATGAAAGCATTAAAAGTGGATCCGGATAAACGATATCAATCCGTTGATGAATTACGATCACATCTAGCACGATGTGCCGTTATATTACAAGAAGCCAGCTAATGCCACGCGTAAATGCCTTTTTAAAATTGGGAAGAGAACAAGGATGCTCTGATATTCACCTCGCTGTCGGAAAGCCTCCGATGCTGCGACTCTACGGTGAATTATCACCGATTAAGTATCGTGATTTAACACCAGAAGAATTAGATTCTCTTGTCGATGAAATCTTAACTCCAGAACAACGCGATTATTTTATTTCGGGTGAAGATCTTGATTTTTCGTATCAGCATGAAGAAGTCGGTCGATTTCGCGTTAACCTGTTTAGAAAAATTTCCGGTCTAGGTGCTTCATTTCGAATTATCGCACCTAAAATCCCAACCATGGAACAACTCAATCTACCACCACGCGTAAATGAATTTTTATACAATACTCAAGGGTTAATTCTTGTAACGGGTGCTACTGGCACTGGAAAATCCACGACCCTGGCAGCAATGATAAACTGGCTGAATCAAAATAAGCGTCTCAATATTATTACACTTGAAGATCCCATCGAATATGTACACAAAAGTCAAAATTCATTATGTGTGCAACGCGAAGTTGGCACCCATGTAAAAAGTTTTGCCGATGGCCTACGCTCGGCCCTTCGTGAAGATCCTGATGTGATATTGGTTGGAGAACTACGAGACAATGAAACAATCACAATGGCAATGACTGCCGCAGAAACGGGACACCTTGTTCTCGGCACTCTTCATACCACTTCGGCTGTTAAAACATTAGATAGAATTATTGATGCTGTGCCTATGGAACAAAAAGAAATGGTAAAGACATTTCTATCACAACATCTACAAGGCGTGATCAGCCAGAAATTAGTTAGAACACTTGATCGACGAGGACAAAAAGCCATAATTGAAATAATGGCCTGTAATTCTGCTATTTCACATTTAATTCTTAATGGTAAGGTGCATCAAATACCTTCAATTTTGCAAACAGGTCGAGAAGAAGGAATGCAATTAATGGATCAAGCATTGTTAGAATCTGTTAAAAATAAGGAAATTGATCCAGATGATGCCTATCTCCATGCCAGCGATAAAAAACAATTTCAACGATTTGTAACTGATCCTGATTTACTTCCACAAATAAATTTAGCTATAAGTTAGTGTCGAAAATACTGTGAATCGAATAGACACATTTTTAGACATGGTTATCAAACAGGGTGGATCGGACCTGCATTTGATCTCGGGAAATGTCCCACGAATTCGAATCAATGGTGATGTATTTCCTGTTAAATACCGTATATTGACTGAAAAAGAAACTCAAGATCTTGTTTTTAGTATCATGTCAGACAATGAAAAAAATGAATTTGAGATAGATCATGTAACCGATTTTTCTTATTCTCCATCGACTGACTTTCGTTTTCGCGTAAATGTATTTAAACACTATGATGGTATTGGTGCAGTATTACGTGCTATCCCCGCTGAAATTAAATCTTTAAATAGTCTGGGATTACCGCCTGTTTTAAAAAATTTAGCCCGACTTAAAAAAGGCTTAATTCTAGTTACTGGGCCGACCGGTTCAGGTAAATCAACTACCCTTTCAGCTATTGTTGACTTTATCAATACCGAAAGAAAAGGACATATAATTACAATTGAGGATCCCATTGAATTTATTCACCGTGATAAAAATTGCCTGATTAGTCAGCGCGAAATTGGAGCACACACGAAAACGTTTTCCAGCGCACTCCGCTCTGCCTTACGAGAAGATCCTGATGTAATATTAGTTGGCGAAATGCGAGACCTTGAAACCATTAGCTTGGCTGTTACTGCAGCTGAAATGGGTATCTTGGTATTAGCGACATTACATACTAATGGTGCTGCTGCAACGGTAAACCGGATTATAAATGTTTTTCCAGCCGGTGAGGAACCGTATATTCGCACAATGTTATCAACTTCCCTATGTGGCGTGATTTCACAGGTATTAGTCCGCAAAGCAGATAACAAAGGACGGGTTGCAGCTTTGGAGATAATGATTAATAATGCAGCTGTATCTAATCTAGTACGAGAAGGCAAAATCGATCAAATCGATTCGGTAATTCAAAGCGGTGCAATGCAAGGTATGCAAAGCTTTGATAATTCACTTCGAAACCTGATAGATTCATCTGCTATAACTCAAAACGAAGCATATATACATGCGCGTAATAAAGCAGATTTTGAATTTGAGTCTGAATCTGAGTTAGACGACGAACAAGAATAATAAATAATTATTACAGACCACAAGCAATGACAATTGAACGTTCAAAATTGGTAGTAACTCTTGATGGTGCAGTCATTAACGAATTTGTTATAGACAAAGACACTATCAGTATCGGCCGAAAATTAAATAATGATATCCAACTTAATGAGCTCACTGTTAGCGGTAATCATTCCGTCATTCAGTGCACTGATGAAGAAGCCTATATCAAAGACTTAGCCAGCACCAATGGCACATTACTCAATGGTGTTCGAATTACCAAATCAACATTAACCCATGGCGACATTATTCAAATAGGTAATTATCAATTTGCTTATCATGCAAGCCAGGATGTTTATGAACCCACCATGTTCATTAAAGCTGAATTTGAAGAATCGAAAAATAATATTGAGAATATCAACCCCATCGAAACAACCAATATGCCAATTGCCGGAGTACGAGTACTAACCGGACCATTAAAAACAAAGGTGCTGGAATTAAGAAAACCCTTCAATACCATTGGATTCGATGGTGAAAAATTTGCCATTATTGCAAGAAACCCCGATGGTTATACTATCTCAGCACTAAGTGACAAAAAATATAAACAAAAAACCAATATACCTAAAATCAATGGCACCTCTATTGGTAAAGATTTTAAAAAATTAAAAGATCATGATGTAATCGAATTACTCGATACTCAAATTGAATTTTTCTATTATCGATAATTACAATTAAATCGATACATCATTCACACTGATTTTTTACTTATTTATCTTACCCCAGGTATCTCGTAATGAAACTGTCCGGTTAAAAATCATTTTACCATCAGTCGTTTGATTATGATCAACACAAAAATATCCTTCACGTTCAAATTGAAACTGCTCTCCAATTTTTGCATTCTCAAGATTAGATTCAATAAAACAGTGCTTTAAAATAACTAATGATTCCGGATTTAAATAATCAATATACGTTTTTCCATCCTCTTTAGTTGAGTCTGGTGTTGCATGATTAAATAAACGATCATACACCCTGATTTCTGCTGCAATTGCCGATTCTGCTGCTACCCAGTGTACAACACCTTTAACTTTACGCCCTTCCGGCTTCTTTCCTAAAGTATCAGCATCATAACTACATCGCAACTCAATAAGTTTGCCATTGCTATCCTTAATCATTTCATCACACTTGATGACATAAGCACTTCGAAGCCGAACTTCGCCACCTAGAATTAAACGTTTAAATTTCGGTGGCGGTACTTCAGCAAAATCATTTTGATCAATATACAATTCACGACTAAATGGCAGTATTCGTTTCCCCATTGTTTCATTTTGTGGGTGATTTGAGACACTGAGTTGTTCTACCTGACTATCCGGATAATTAGTAATGACGACCTTTAACGGATTTAATACCGCCATACGACGTGGTGCATTTTCATTTAAATCAGTCCGAATACAATCTTCAAGCACCCCCATTTCAATTACATTCTCGGATTTTGTCACACCAATTCGTTTGGTGAACTCACGAATGGATCCCGGTGTATATCCACGACGTCTTAATCCTGTAATTGTTGGCATACGCGGATCATCCCAACCTGAAACATGATTTTGCACAACTAACTCTGTGAGTTTACGTTTACTCGTGACCGTGTATTCCAGATTTAATCGAGAAAATTCGATTTGTTGTGGATGGCATTTAAGATCCGCATGTTTCTGCAATTGCGCCAGAATCCAATCATATAATGGACGGTGATCAGCAAATTCCAATGTGCATAATGAATGAGTGATGCCTTCAATCGCATCGGAAATACAATGAGTATAATCATACATCGGATAAATAGACCACTGCTCTCCAGTTTGGTGATGAACCACACCACTGCGAATACGATAAATAGTTGGGTCGCGCATATTAATATTGGGTGATGCCATATCGATTTTGGCACGCAAAACATGAGAGCCATCTTTAAACTCACCATTTTTCATTTTTTCAAACAAATCCAGATTTTCATCGATTGTTCTATCGCGATACGGACTGTTTTTTCCGGCTTGTTTCAATGTGCCACGGTATTCACGAATTTCATCAGCTGATAAATCATCAACATAGGCCAAACCTGCTTTAACTAATGCCACAGCATAGCCATACAAGGTATCAAAATAATCTGAAGAATATAATAATTGATGCCATTCATAGCCAAGCCACAATACGTCGTTTTTTATGGCTTCAACGTATTCAATATCTTCTTTTTGCGGGTTTGTATCATCAAAACGAAGATTACATGCGCCGTTATAATCCTGGGCAATTCCAAAATTCAAGCATATTGATTTAGCATGACCAATATGTAGATAACCATTCGGCTCCGGTGGAAAACGCGTTTTAACGGCTCCACCATTTTTATTAACGCTTAAGTCTTCATCAATAATTTGACGAATAAAATTGAGTGGTGCTTTTACTTCTTCAGTCATAATAATTTTATCTGTGTAATATAATTCTGTAATTTTACTCTATTTTCATTAAGAATAATTCGTGTTCCGATAGATTAAAGCAATTTGCTAGTGTCTATTGCTGACCCAAGCCATCACAGCACATTACCCCTAACCTATTGATATTTAACTATTATATAGCCCAACTCACCATCCTGCGCCATTAATGATATTTTAATCTCATTACCAGTAGATAATATTTTCTCTGTTCTGATAAGCATCTGGCATCGACAGACAAGCTGACAAATTAACAATCTC